>CANFME010000061.1 GCA_947448305.1 Burkholderiaceae bacterium | reverse complement strand
GCTCACATAGCAAGACTCCTAACCGGGATTGAGATTCATCCAGGAGCCAAAATTGGTAAGCGCGTATTTATCGATCATGGTTTTGGAGTCGTGATTGGTGAGACCACCGAAATTGGTGATGACTGCACCATCTATCAAGGCGTAACCTTAGGTGGAACTTCCCTGTATAAAGGGGCTAAACGCCATCCTACGATTGGCTCAAAAGTTGTCATTAGTGCTGGGGCAAAGGTCTTGGGTGGATTCACGATAGGTGATGGCGCTCGGGTTGGTTCTAATGCAGTTGTGCTCAAAGAAGTTCCTGCTGGAGCGACAGCCGTGGGTATACCTGCTCGGATTATTAAAGCAGAGTTACCCAGTAGTTCTAACCCCAGTTCTCAAGCTCAGTTTTCTGCTTACGGGATTACGCCTGAAGCCGATGACCCTATGTCGTTGGCTATGAAGAGTTTGATTGATGTGACTTTGGAGTTAGAGGCGAAGGTGCAATTACTGGAGCGGTCGCAAAATACCAAAAACGACGCATCTTCCCCAGAGATTGGCAAAGATATCCATCAGTTGCGCGACTGGTTAAAAGACTAATTACGATGTCGGAGGCATTTGCTGGTCACTCTCCTGCTATGCAACAATTTTTGCGGATTAAATCGCAAAACCCCCACGCCCTACTCTTTTTTAGAATGGGCGATTTTTATGAGTTGTTTTTCGACGATGCGGTGATTGCTTCTCGCATCTTAGGGATTACTTTGACGCAAAGAGGGGCTTCCAATGGCGAGCCTATCAAAATGGCAGGTGTTCCTTACCATTCTGCTGAACAGTATTTAGCAAAGTTAATTCAAGCCGGACAAAGCGTTGCTATTTGCGAACAGATTGGCGATCCTGCGACGAGTAAAGGGCCGGTTGAGCGTAAAGTAATGCGTATCTTAACCCCTGGCACCCTTACGGATAAAGCCTTACTTAGCGAACGACAAGATGCCACCTTAATGGCCTGCTTCGCCCAACATCAGACGGTCGGGATTGCTTGGTTAACCCTCGCTAGTGGTGACTTAAGAATTACGACCTGTCCACAGACTGACTTTGCACAACATATTGCGAGAATTGCACCTGCTCAGTGGTTATGTGTGACTGAACAGGCTGAGCTATTGACCCATTTAACCCAAGACATTGCTTCGCTAACACCGCCCGATCAAGGCTTAGTGCCGTCCTGGCTTTGGAGTGCACAAGAAGGTCAAGCACGCCTCACGCAATTACTAGACTTACCTGATTTACAGGCGATTGGGATTGACCAAGTTGCTGAGCATGCGTTGGCATTTACCGCCTTATCTGCTCTACTTTCTTTTGCGGCGCATACCCAAGGCTTAGGTTGGGAAGGAAAATTACCGCATATTCCAACCTGCGTGCTCGAAAACCATCAATCGTTTATTAGCATGGACGCTGCTACCCGGCGCAATCTAGAGTTAACGCAGACTCTGCGGGGTGAGAGTGAGCCGACCTTATTTTCTTTATTGGATGCCTGCGAAAACCCTATGGGTTCGCGTTTACTTCGTCACTGTATTCATCACCCACTGCGTTCCCAAGCTGAGACCGCAAAACGGCACCAAGCGATTGAGATGTTGCTCGGTGAATATTTCGTCTTACAAGAAATCCGCAGCTTTCTAAAACAAATTGCGGATATTGAGCGCATTGCCAGTCGGATCGCCCTGCGCTCCATCAGACCAAGAGATTTGGCTAGTCTGCGCGACACCCTACAAATATTACCGAAGGCGCAGGAATTACTGCAAATCTTCGTACAAGATGGCTCCTACCTCAGTCAACTTACCCGTGACTTAGATACCCCGACAGATCTTTCTGATTTACTGACTCGCGCCATCATGCCAGAGCCTGCTGCAATCTTGCGTGAAGGCGGCGTCATTGCCGACGGTTATAATGCCACCCTTGATGAGCTGCGCTTACTGAGCGCTAACACTGGGCAGTTTTTAGTTGACTTAGAGGGACGTGAACGAGCACGCACGGGGATTAATACCCTTCGAGTTGAGTTCAATAAAGTACATGGTTTTTTTATTGAAGTAACCCATGGTCAAACCGATAAAGTACCACTCGATTATCAACGCCGCCAAACGCTCAAAAATGCGGAACGTTATATCACCCCAGAACTCAAGGCTTTCGAAGATAAAGCCCTCTCAGCAAAAGAAAAAAGTTTTGCTCTCGAGCGCCAATTATTTGATGAGCTGATTGATCAACTGCAGAGTGAAGTTCCCTTGATTCAAAAAATTGCTAAAGCTTTAGCGCAAATTGATCTCCTGTGCTCCTTTGCGGTAAAAGCTCGCGTTCTAAATTGGGTCAAACCTGAGTTAGTCGAGCAAGCGATGATTCAGATTGAAAATGGCCGCCATCCCGTGGTGGAAGCCCAACTCGCCAAAAAATCTTTATCCTTTAGTGGGAACGACTGCGTTTTTAACTCTAGTCGCCGGATGCTGATGATTACTGGTCCGAATATGGGCGGTAAATCTACCTATATGCGCCAAGTTGCCTTGATTACACTACTCGCCTACCTTGGGTCTTATGTCCCTGCGACTAAAGCTGTGCTAGGGCCGATCGATCAAATATTCACAAGGATTGGTGCTTCGGATGATTTGGCAAGTGGTCGCTCCACCTTCATGGTAGAAATGACAGAAGCGGCTGGTATTTTGCACCGCGCCACGCCCAACAGCTTAGTTTTAATGGATGAAATTGGCCGCGGTACTTCGACTTTTGATGGCTTAGCCCTAGCCTGGTCGATTGCAAAACACTTACTAGAACAAAATCAAAGTTATTGTTTATTTGCCACCCACTATTTAGAGTTAGCCAGCTTACCAAGTAGCTATGCACAATGTACCAATGTGCACTTATCGGCGATGGAGCAAGGCAAGAATCTGATTTTCTTACACCAAGTCAAACCAGGGCATGCCAGCCAAAGCTACGGACTGCAGGTTGCAAGCCTTGCAGGTGTGCCTAAATCGGTGATTGTGCAGGCCAGAAAAAAATTAAGCCAATTAGAAGAAAAGAGTGCGGAGGGATCAGGTTCGCAGGCGGATTTATTTGCTCAATCTTCTAACCACGCAGAAATGACAGAGCAGGCGACAGTAGAAGCTTATTTACCTTCAGAGCCCAGTGCGCTTGAAATCGCCATACAAGAACTTGACCCGGATTCATTAAGTCCCAAACAGGCCTTAGAGGCCCTGTATCAGTTGAAGAACTTACTTAACTAACGATACAAAAATTCAAAAGAAATAATGTTAGGATTTTAAAAAAAGGGGAATGAATTTTAATTGGGGGAAATAATAACTATCTTGCCAGTTTAAAATTTTCACTTACTCTAGCACTCAAGATTTGAGTAAGATAACCCCGAAAAACTCATACCGAAGCATTCTTTACCATTTTATAAAGTTCTGGCAAGTCATTGCAAATAGTTTTCCATACAACTTCGAAGTCTACCTTAAAATACCCATGGGCCATTGCATTCCGCATTTGGTACGCCGATGAAAGTGGTAACTCAGGATGTTTTTTTACAAAATCAGGGTAACGCTTTTCAATATTATTACTTGCCTCGCCAATAATCTCGAAGTTCCGAATTACAGCATCCTGAACTAACTTACTCTTTAAAAAACCAACTTCGTCAATATCAGATACATAATCATCAATTCGCTCGATCGATTCAATAATATGTTCCAAGTAGTCGGATAAGCGCAATTGATGGTTGAATGTCATATTACCTGTGCCTCTGCAATAACCTGGGCTCTGAAGCGATCAGGCAAAGCATTAGGTGTTAAAACATCAACAGGAACTCCAAGCAATTGCAATAACTCATGCCTAATAGCACCAATGTCAAACATAGTTGTTTCAGACGTCGGATCAATCAAGATGTCTAAATCACTACCTTCATTATCATCACCGTGAAGTACCGATCCAAAAACACGAGCATTACAAGCACGATGACGTTCCACTACAGCACGAATTGCGATTCGATTCAACTCGAGAGCATATGAGGGTTTCATAGAATCCTTAAAGTATTTAAATCTAATTACATTTTAAGTTTCATTGACTGGCAGAGCAACATAGAAACCTTACTTTTTGATCCACTTTTGCTTATTATAAAAATCAAACAAACTAAAGCAGGGCTCAAGATTCAATTAATGCAAAGTCCCAGGACGATCAGACTCCGGTGGCAAAAGATCATCTAGGTTCTCGTAATCATCTTCTTCAAATTGATCCACTTGCAAGCCAATTTGATCATTGGCACGACCGTTTTCAATTTCTTCTGTACTAGCAGGTCGAACATTAGTTACTTGAAGCCAAAACCGCAAAGCAATCCCAGCGAGTGGGTGATTGGCGTCTAAAACCACGCGATCTTCGGCGAGATCAGTTATCGTATAAATTAAAGAGTCTAAATCTTCATCATCTGGATCAACGAACTCTGCATTTTCGTCTTCCTCTTCATCTGCACTCGGAATCCCCTCAAACTGCATCCCGACCTCAAGAGGTTCTGGAAAGCGATCCCTATTTTCAATCCGGAGTAATTCCGCATCGTATTCGCCAAAAGCGTCTTGCGGTTCCAATTGGACCTTGGTTTCAAAACCAATCTCCTGAGACTCTAGCAACTCCTCAATTTTTGGAAAAGTGCCGGCATATCCACCATGGAGATAGACCATTGGATCAGAAGATTCTTCAATAAGATTGTCTTGCGCATCAGTTAGGCGGTATATTAACGATACGACAGTATTTTTTTCAATTTTCATCATTAAAGATATTTTACTTGAAACTAATTTACACACCACCAACTCCACCTTTTCCAATGCCCTTACGTGATCCATGGGCTTTACTTGGTAATTTAAGTCCAAGTGAATTCATGCGTGATTACTGGCAAAAAAAGCCCTTATTAGTCCGCGGTGCAATTCCCGCTTTTGGCTTGTCTAAAGGGCTTGAGAGCCCAATTAGCGCAGCGGAACTCAATGATTTAGCCAAACATGAGTTGGTCGAATCTAGAGTCATCCAAAGTAAGCCTTGGCGACTTAAACACGGTCCACAATCCGCCAGAGGAATTCCAAAAATTACGGAAAAAAATTGGACGATGCTCATTCAGGGTATGGAGGGTTGGCACCCTGCTGCTGCGAAAGTATTGTCCTGGTTTAGATTTATTCCAGATTATCGACTTGATGACTTAATGATCAGTATTGCCGGACCTGGTGGTGGGGTTGGACCTCACTTAGATTCTTATGATGTTTTCTTGATTCAAATGTCAGGTCGTCGTAAGTGGGAGATTCAAAGTAATCCGGATAAGAGATTTATCGAAGATCTCCCATTAAAAATACTCGAAAACTTTAATCCTACCGATGAGTGGGTCCTTGAGCCGGGTGATATGCTGTATTTGCCACCCCAAGTTGCGCACAACGGTGTAGCACTTGACCCTGGCACACAAACTTGGTCAGTGGGCTTTAGAGCTCCAAGCTACCGTGAGCTCATTCAAGAGACGCTTTGGCGATTGGCCGATCAATTAGAGGATGATTTAAGCCTTTCTGATCTATTAACCGATGCAGGGCAAGTAGCAAGTGATCGTCCAGCAAAAATCCCTTCTCCTGTCATTCAGTCCGTCAAGCACCGCTTCCACGAACTGCCTTGGCACGGACAAGAGTTAGAAGAACTGCTTGAATTTACCTTAGGCGAAATTCTGAGTGAACCCAAGCCTACCGTGGTCTTCTCACCACCGTTTGAGACATTGAGTGAAGCACAGTTCAGAAAAATTATTGTGCAAGAAGGATTAGTAGTCCATCCCCAAACTCGACTCAATATTAGTGGTGATTATTTATTTTGTAATGGTGCCTTACTCACTTACCTGGATAAAAAATCAGACGCTTTTGAATCTTGGCTACTCTTTGCGCATCAAAGAGGCTTTTCACCCAAGCAATGTCGCAGGTTTTTATCCTATGCCTCGATGTTTGAACCCGTTTATGAGGGGTATTTAGATGGCTGGTTTGAATTAGGAGCGTATGCGCCAGGTTAATAAATTTTTAATTCTTTAAAACCGAATTGCCCTTAATTAACGCTTATGACAGTATTGAAATAAGTTTTAGCTATAATTATGATTGGGTTAAAATTTAATTCCAACAATAATTACCGGTAATTACTGTATTTTTAAAAAATTTTAAAGGATTATTCAAATGAACAAGTCACTACTATTAGCTGCATTATTTGCTTTATCAATCGCTGCTTGCAGCAAAACTGAAAAGCCTGCTGAACCAGCTCCAGCTCCAGCACCTGCTGCTGAAGCACCAGCTGCTGCTCCTGCAGAAGCTGCTAAAGACGCTGCTGATGCTGTTAAAGCTGCTGAAGCTCCAGCTGCTGCACCTGCACCTGCTGCTAAGTAATTCGTTACTTTGTTTGCTGAAAAAGCCGCTTACGCGGCTTTTTTTTCGTCTATTTGTTTTCTATTTTAGTTTAGCTGTTTTAGCTATGATTAGGGAATCTGATCGACTGGAATAATATCAATCGTTTTCTTGGGGATTGATTTGATGGGTTTAGTCTCCACCACCGCAGCAGTTACTTTAGACGGTTCAATTATCTCTGGCATGGTTTTAACGGAAGTATATTTCGAGTTAACGGGTTCAACCACTACTTTAGGAGTTGGTAACGGATCGCTTGCAAAAACACGGTAACGAACTGGGTCAGGGATATAAACCATATTGGCGACTTCAGGATCTGGAGGAGGTGGTTTAAGTAGCGTTGTTTTCGTATTTTTCGCTTTAGAGCTAACTGTTTTTGGGGTGCTTGTATCAGGCAACACGATGTCTGCCTTAGTTGATAAGGCTGGTCTACTCGGTGCATTAACGGCTGGTACTTTGGGCGCTTTAGGCTCTTCCAAAGTAACCATGCTTTTATAGGCTCCAGGAGATTGATTGACCGTGGGCGGCGTAACAATCGTTGAAGCCACTGATGGTGCTGTGCCGTATTCGGTTACTTTTCCATCCAGGTTGAAATTTTCAACAATGTTAAATTTATTATCACTAGGCTCTTCTTTTCTAAACACTGCAATACGAACTGGTGGTCTAGTTGGATCTTCAAAATACTTCGTGATTTGCGAAAAGCGGTCCATATCAAGCGTTCCGCTTAATTGACCTAACTTAAGAAATGCAATTAAGTAGTTGTACTTCGCCTGTGCCAGGTCACGATTATTATTTGACAGGGATTTTTGTGCGTTGAGTAAATCGACGTTGGCCCGTTCACCAAATTGAACACTTTTTTGCATCGCTTTGACTAAGGCTACTGTCGACTCAACGGCTAAATTGACGGCATTGATTTTCTGAATACTGGACTGAACAATATCGTATTGTTTCTTTAATTCTGTAATCGTCTGATCTCGGTTAGCATCAAAGTCAGCTTTAGCTTTTTCATACGCGGCGTAGGACTGTGCAATACGAGCATCACTTTCACCACCTGTGTAAATAGGAACACTCACTTGAACACCGATATAGTTCTGGTTATAACCCAGGCCAATGGATGTCAAGGAAGATGAACTTTGACTTGACAATGTCCCAACTAAATTCACGACTGGATATCTTCCGGCAACGGCTTTTTCATACTCCCTCAATGAAACTTCCACTTGGAAAGCCTGCGCCTTGATTTGCGGACTATTAAGCATTGCCACATCACGCCACTCAGTAAAGCTTTTAAAGTTAACGGGCAGGGCCTGAAAACGGCGATCTAAAGGGGTGATCTCTTGCCTTGTAGTTGGGTAACCAATGATATCGACGAGTTTGCGGCGCGCATTTTCAAGAGAATACTCAATATCGATAATCTTTGACATCGACACACGGTAAGCGGCCAATGCTTCTAGAACATCCGTCTTTGAACTTTCGCCATTAACAAAGAATTTCTCCATTAATTTGGACTGCTCTAAAAAAGCATCTCGCTCTGCGCTCTGAAACTTTAATTGGTCTTCGGCAAATAAAGTATCTAGGTAAGCTTGTGTTACTCGAATGAGTAAGTCTTGCGCATTGTATTTAAACTTTTCTTCACTAAAATTCGCCTGGGATTGTCCTTGTCGATAGCGGGCAATAGCGTCCATGCTAAAGAGCGGCATCGTTAATTGTAATGAGCCATTTTCACTTGGGTATTTTGACTGTGATGCATTTCCGGTTGAGCCTTTGGTCCACTGCGTCGTATCATTTTGATAGTAATAATAATTAGCGGATAACTTGGGCATTAAGGCTGATAAGCCTAAATTCTTATTAGCTGCGCCAGATTCATAATCTTTCAGAGCAGAGCGATAAGTCGGATCGTTCATGAGGGCTAAATCATAAGCCTCTATCATGGTTAGGCCATAACTAGTGCCACTAAGCAAAACAAAGCAACTAACTAAACCAGCTTTTAAACGCCATACTGCCATCTTTAATCTTCCCGCAAGGCTGAGTGGAATCGATCCGTAACGGGCTTGAGTATATAAGTCATAGGAGATTGCTCGCCAGTTTTGACAAACAAATCAACCGGCATACCGGGACGCACTTTATAAGAACCCAATAATTTTTTACCCGCTTCTGTGGCTTTTGCTTGAATTTTGTAATACGGCATACCGGTTTTTTCATCAACGATACGGTCCGCTGCAATCGATAATAAAACGCCAGGAATATGGGGGGTACGATTGGTGTTAAAGGCAGTAAACATCATTTCAACCTCTAAACCCTCATGGACCTTATCAACGAGATGAACCGGCAACTGGGCTTCAATCATTAAGTCATCATTAGTCGGAATCACTTCCATGAGGCGAACTCCTGGAGAAACGACACCGCCTTTAGTAAAGACTTGTAAGTTCACGACGCGGCCGTTTACAGGGGATTTAACATCCGTATTCGCCAAATCTAATTCCATTGGATTTAGACGCTCTTTAGCTTCGCTAATTTGTTGTCTCGTTCTGATTAAATTACCTTCATCGTCAGAAATACTGGTTTTGAGTTGTGATTCTTGACGCTCAAACTCCAGGACTCGGTTCGTAGCCATGTAACCATCTTTACTCAACTCTTGCATATTTTTTAATTGCTGTGAGAGTAGAGCATATTGTTTTTTCTTTTGTTGAATAGAAATCTCTAAGGCTCTCACGCTACCTTCTAAACCCTGGATAGTTTCTTTCGTACTTTGAGCTTGAGCAGCGGCGGCAATCGGGTTGATTTTGACCAGTACTTCACCCTCTTTAACGGTTTGCCCCTCTTTAACTTTAATATCCTCAATAAAGCCAGATAAAGGCGATTGAATGGTTTTACGGTTAGAGTCCGTCATGACATAACCAGAGGTGGAAACACCCTTATCAATGGTCGCAAACGTAGCCCAAAAGAAACTGCCGCCAACACCAAGGAGTAAAAAGATCCAACCTAAACGCGAGTAATACTTTTCGTCTTTCGAGTCGTCTACCGTTTCTTCTTTTTGTCTTTTTTCAAGAACGGCAATATTTTGCTGAGCTTTTTCTTCAACAGTAAGCGCTTGAGATTTTTTGCTTAAATAACTCATGCTACTTGCCCTCCACCATTTTCAATCGACATTGGGTCTTGAGCCGCTATTTGTTTTTTATGTGCGTCTTGTATGTCTTGCATAATCTTTTGCGTTGGTCCAAAAGCCTTCATCATGCCATCATCTAATAATAATAGTTTGGTAGTTACTGCCAAAATACTAACGCGGTGCGTAACCAGAACGACCGTTGCATTGCGCTCTTTTAGCTTACGAATCGCCACAATCAAACTATCTTCACCAATATCATCTAAATTGGAGTTTGGTTCATCAAGCACTACTAAATTTGGTTTACCGTACAAGGCTCTCGCTAAAGCAATCCTTTGTTTTTGACCGCCTGATAAACCAAATGAGTTATCACCTAGCTTTGTATCGTAACCCTGCGGAAAACGTAAAATCATCTCGTGCACACCAGCTGTCTGCGCCGCTTCAATTACATCATCAGGGTTAAACTCGTTAAACCGGGCAATGTTCTCGCTCACCGTGCCAGGAAACATGTCGATATCTTGTGGTACATAGCCAATGCTAGAGCCTAACTCGTCTTTATTCCAACGGTAAATATCTGCACCGTCAAGCCTTGCACAGTTCGGTGCACCTGGCCACAGTCCCACCATTACTTTTGCCAAGGTTGATTTACCGGATGCACTTGCGCCGATTACGCCGAGTACATCACCTGGTTCTAATTTAAAGGCTACATTTTTGATAACTGGTTTTGATACGCCAGGAGGGGCTGCGTACACACCTTCTAATTCCACAAAACCCTTCGGTTTAGGTAGACTCATACCGATCACTCTTGGCGGATTGTCGGCAAGTAATTTGTCCAAGCGGTTATAGGCACTCTTCACCCCACTCCACTGGCGCCATACACCAATCACGGCTTCCACGGGGCTCAGTGCTTTACCTAATAAGATACTGGCGGCAATCATCATACCTGGCGACAAAAGATTTTCAAGGACCAAATAGGCAGCAAAACCTAGGGCTAAGGATTGAAAACTTGTTCTAAAAAACTTCGTCAAGGAAGTCATATTGGAGGATCGTTGACTCGCTACCTCTTGTAATACCAAAAATTTACTGTGCAAGTCATACCAACGTTTCCGGATACCCGGTAACATTCCCATCGTTTCCAAAACATCGGAGCTTCTCAGATTGTTAGTAGCTAAGTTACTCGAAGTAACCGCTAAATTATTAGCCTTACCTAAAGGATCATTGGTAATGGACTCATTCACAACGGCAACAATTAACACAATGATCACGCATACTGTGGAAAACACGCCAAGCCAAAAGTTAAAGATAAAAATAACAATCAGATAGATCGGAAACCAAGGCACATCGAAAAAGGCATATAAAGCAGGGCCTGTGACAAATTGGCGAAGTGTTGTTAAATCATTTAGGGCCTGTCCTGCATTACCCCCTTTTTGTTTTAGATTTTGCTCAAATGCAGCCGTGTAGGTTCTTTGATTGAGTTCACTATCAATTTTTTTACCAATGGCAATCACGGTATGACTACGAATGGACTCTAAGCCAGCATAGAGCAAATTCAGAAACAATAAAAATGCAGTTAGCATCAATAAAGTGTATTCATTTCTGGAGGTCAATACCCGGTCATACACTTCCAACATATAAAAAGAAGGTACTAATAAGAGTATGTTCATGACTGCTGTAAAGACAGCTACAGACCAAAAAGTACTTTTGAATTTATAAAGGGAAACTAAGATTTCGTTTTTAGCTTCTGGAGCCTTTAGAAAATTGAACATTTTTGTTTAGATTTTTTTGTTAGATTTGAGCTAGCATTGATTAAGAATTACGAAATTTCACCCTCTATGATACCGAATTTTTATGTTGAATTCAGAATTTAAAACAATCTTAGAATTTTTGCTAAGTTTTTATTTAAATTGAGATTTATTTCGATATAAGCTTGTCATTGTTGTGCTAAATTTTCAATCCACTCTAATTGCTTTGGTAAACAGATTCGCTGTAAATCATAGTGATCCTTCACGAAGTTTCTAGCATTTTCACCAATGATTTTGGCATGCTCTGGGTAATACAAGAGTTGAATAACACTGTTAGCTAAAGCTTGATGATCAAAGAAGTTTACTAACCGCCCGGTCATGTTGTCGATAATTACCTCTTGCAGCGGGGCTGTATCCGATGCAACGACGCAGGCTCCCATACTCATTGCTTCTAGCAAACTCCAACTGAGTACAAATGGATAAGTTAAGTACACATGCACTTTTGAGAGTTGCATCACTGTGATATAGGCTGCGTACTCTAAACTTCCGAAGAAATGCACGCGGGAAGTATCAATCTGATCCTTGACTTCGTCAAAGAATTTTTCTTTCCAAGTACCTGATGGAGGTTTACCGCCGTAACTAACCCCATCTCCTCCCACAATGAAGATATGGGCATTGGGTCTTGCCTTCATGATTGCCGGTAAGGAGCGCATGAAAATATGGTAACCACGATAAGGCTCTAAATTACGGTTTACAAAGGTGATAATTTCGTCTTCTCTTGTAAACTTAAGAACCTCATCACCTGATTTTAATGAAATAAATGCTTCGGGATTGGGGGCTAATAAATCCGTATCAATCCCGTCATGAATCACACTCATTTTTTGTCTGATAGGATCTGGATAAGTGCTGGCTTGCCACTGTGTTGGTGAGATAGCGGCGTCTGCTTCATGAAAGTGTAAGTGATTGACGGTATTTTTGAGGGCAATACGGCAGGTTAGTGAAGGATCACTATCGCTAAACTCAGGATCAAAATTAACATCTCCCCCTTGTGTATGATAGAAAAACTCACCATATAAACCCAGTTTTGCGGTCGGCCAGACTTGTTTGATAAATAGACTCTCACCCCAACCTGGGTGTGCAACGATGATATCTGGCGTAAATCCTTGTGCTTTTAGTTCCTGCGCTTTTAAAAAAGCACCTTGTGCACGAATTAATTTAGTTTCAAAATCGGCTGCCCATGGATGAACACCGGGAGTTGAACCCTGTGAAGGATGGTAATAGTGAACCGGGATATCCAACCACTCCTTTTGTGCAACCGAACGGTCAGTTGAACAGGCAATCGCCACCACTTTATGCTTTGCCTTTAATGCCTGAGCTAAGTGTTTAAATTGGCCTGGAAAGTTTTGATGGATAAAGAGGATATTCATAAGCGACCAAAGTTTTAAGTGTAAACGACAATTCTATTATTTTAACGAAAAAAAAGTCCCCGAATTACTTCAGGGACTTCTAATTACATCAACTTCTGTTTAATCGTAAACGAATTACTTCTTCGTTATGGTTACTAGTTATATTTGATTAAGCAACGTGTACATCTGTTGCTGCAGCAAACTGACCAACACCAACTAAACTTGCGACTTGAGTTACGTGAGTACCAGTATTGTCATGCGTTACATAGTACATCTTGTCAGTAGAGTTATTTGCTGTAGTACCTTGGATCAACACAGCCTTTTGTGCATCACTTGTGAGTAATGCTAAGTGACCAGCTCCTGAACCGAAAACATTATTGAAGCCGTTTGTTGTTGAAAGATCATCAGTAGAGTTGATCAAGATAACATGTTGATCGTAAGCAGTAGCAGCTACGTTATTAAATCCAGTTCCAGTCAAATACAAGTTTGTACCATTCAATGATGTCAAGAATGATGAAACTTGTAATGTATCGAAAGCTGCACCCGTTTTAGTAAAGCCGGTAATAGTATCTAAACCGTTACCTGCTGCAGTTGCCTCGAATGCAAACGTATCATGTCCAGTTCCACCGGCTAGGGAGTCATTACCAGCACCACCGACCAAAGTATCACCAGTATTCGTTGTAGCAGTATTGTGAGCAGCCAAAGTATCAGCAAATCCAGAACCTACATACTTGAGGGTAGTTGAGTTAGCCATGTTAGCCATACGAACTGTTACAGCAGCATTAACGCTTGAGAAATCTAATACTTCGATATTCAAGAGTTTAGTTGTGGTTGTATTCGATACGTTCGATGCATCTGCTGTTGTAAACACTTTAAGCGTATCAGTACCTGTACCACCATCAACCGTTGCTGCATTAGAGTAACCATAAATAGTATCGTTACCTGCTCCAGCATAAATCTTATTGGTTGTTGTCGTAGCACCAGTAATCATATCTGCAAAAGCACTACCATTAATTGAAGTGAATGATTCAGTCTGATTCGTCAAATCAATTGTTACACCTGCAGTAGCATTTGCAGCGGAAATTACTTCAACGTTTACAACCGCAGTATTAAGCGCTGCTGAGATTGCTAACGCATCTCTGGCAGAGTTAATTTCGATTGTATCTGTCTGAGTACCACCATCTACCGTATCACCAGCTGCAAAACCCACAATCGTATCGTTTGCACGACCAGTTGAGATCGTTTCAATACCAGTACCTACGGTAATTTTATCGACACCGCCAATCTGAACAATGAAGGTTCCGCCATTACCAGTTGTATCGATCAATAAATTCTCGGATTGCTTACTTAGATCCAAGTTAAATTGCGCTACACCAAGAATACCTGTAGCACTGTAGATCTGCTCAATACCAGTCAATTGTGCATCTGTGGCATTACTCAAATCTGCTGTGTAAGCACCATTAGCAAGTCCAAGAGTCAAACGATCTGTACCAACACCACCATCAACCGTGTCAGCACCTTGGAAGCCATTAATTGTATCGTTACCAGCAAATCCCAAGATGATATCAGCATTGGCTGAACCAGTAATGGCATCACCAACATTGTTAGTACCGAGAATGACAGCACCAGAAACCGTCTTCGTATCATTCGTTGAATTGTGAGTACCAAACACATCTGTATAGCTTGTAGTCGTACGGTACTGAATAACCGCATTACCAGAATTTACAGCTAATGCAGGGTTAGTTTGACCAGTAACGTTAGTCCAAGTTGTACCGTTGGTAGAAGACTGCCACTGATACGGATTAGACGTATTGACTGGTTGTGGATTTGCTCTGCTGAGAGGCTGGTCAACTACTAAACCAGTCGTCGCACCTGCTCTGACTAGGTCAGGATCAAGTAAGGCATTGAGCGCATTCACAGTCACAGCTACAGATGAACCTGTTGCAGCAGTAGAAGCTGTATAAGCACCTGTCAACGCAATACTACCAGTTGCAGCTTCATTCACGTTAATGGCTGATACCGCAATATTCGCGACGTTAGTTGCACCAGAAACTAAATCAGTTGCAATGATATCGACGTTATAAGGTGTAGTACCAAAGTGCGTTAAATTCTCATAGTTTAGACCAGTACCATTTGCCCTTAATGAGTACGTACCGTTGTTGTTGTTAACTAATGTGAAGTTCGCATCATCAGCTGAATTACCAAGTCTTACTGAGAGAGCATTGCCACTTGCTAAAGAAACAGAGAATGTTTCAATAATCGAAGTGTCATTTTCATTTTTCGAAATTGTATTAACGACGTTGGTAAATCTTGGGCCTAACAATTCTGAAACAGCAACTCTTTGGTCAGCAAACTGAATGTAAGTCATACCAATTAACAAGTCAGAACCACCAGCAGTACCACCAAATTCAACAACAGTATCTAAAGGCTGACCATTAACCATAGTAATGTGGTCTTTAATCAAGATACCCAACAAGGATCCTTCATGCGCTGTATTGACTAATACACCTTTGAAGTCGTAATCTTGGAATCTACCTGTATACACAGCAGTATCAGCACCAAGACCCGTTCCATTTGAATTGACCATGTCATTGCCAAGCACTGTATCTTTGAACATCGCTGTTTTCAACATATCAGTAAAGTGCTTATCAAACAATTGTGAACCAGCAGCAGTATTCGCAGCATCAATGAAATCATTAGAAGTTGCTAAAGTTGCAGCCACGCCACCCTGACCGTATACACCAGTACCAGCTCTGTGTGTTGCTGAATCGAACGCTGTGTAATCGTAAGTAGCTTGAACGCCACCAACTTGGTAGTTACCAATCAATGAATCTAAGCGAACATGATTACCAACGATGATGTCGTTACCGCCACCACCAGTGATTGTGTCATTACCAGATCCACCGATTAACCAGTTACCAACATCATCACCAATGATTGTGTCATTGTTAGCTGTTGCCACAATACCTTGAATCTGGAACCATGCTGGGAAGTCTGTTGCAGTTCCTTTG
>CANFME010000060.1 GCA_947448305.1 Burkholderiaceae bacterium | reverse complement strand
TTTTTTCTGTGAGCTTTTCATTAACCTACGTTTTGGCAGATCTTTATAAAGGTCCTTTTTTCAGTTACTACCCTGCAACACACCTTGTAACGTTGGGTTGGACTCCCTCAACGGGTGATGATGGTCCTGCGATGTATTGGTATGGTTGGCTTTTATCTTCCCTCATTGTTGCTTTAACAGTTTCAGTTATTAGCAGTATTGCCCCTTTATCCTTTATTCGACGTATTCCATCTTCCATTGCGTGGATGGTACCTGTTGCCTTAATACCGGTTATGATCTATTCATTAAAGTTTTACTGGCGATAGTCTTAAAGGAAAATGCAATGCAAAGGTTAACTACCAAAAAAATACTTTGTTTTTTGACATTAAGCCTCTTAAGTTTTCTGCAATTAACTCAAGCAGGTGGTCTTGAAGATGGTTACCCTGATGATACTTCGGTAAATGGCCCAGCATTTTTTGGGTTCGTGCGCGATGAGCGTGGTTCACACCTTCCCAAAGCAACTGTTACCCTCAAAGAGAGCCCGACTAATAGTGTAAAAGTGGTTTCTAATATTTTAGGGGTTTACAGAACGCATATCAGCCTGAATGTCAAAATAGAATCTGTCGTGATTTCTTGCGAAAGAGCCGGTTATAAACAGATTAAATTGGTCCGTCGCACACAAAAAACCAATAAGCTAGTTGAAACTGATTGCATCATGCAAAAAGAGTAAATGCATAATAGAGCCTTTTGCTTTTCTTGGCTTTTAGGCTTATTCTCAATCGGCATTGTTCAAAATGCCATATCTCAACCTCTCGCAGAGCGCGCAGATACTATTATCTTTAATGCTCAAGTATTGCAAAATAATGAGACCTTTGTAAGCGCCCTTGCAATTAAAGATCAAAAAATTCGGGCGGTTGGCTCAGATGAACAAATTCATAAGTATGTCGGCCCGAATACTAGAAAAATTAATGCTGAGGGAAAGTTAGTCATTCCAGGTTTAATCGATTCTCATATCCACGCTATTAGGGCTGGATTAAGCTTCCAAAGTGAAGTAAGTTGGAATGGAGTCAAAACTGTTGAGCAGGGGCTAGAACGTATTCGTGTCGCATCCCAACAAAAGCCTTCAGGGAGTTGGATTATTATCGCTGGTGGATGGGTGCCTGAACAATTTCAAGATGGCATCATTCCATCCCAGGAGCAGCTACTCAAAGCAGCTGGAACCCACCCACTCTATATTCAAAAACTTTATTCGTCGGTCTTTGTTTCACCCAGAGGATTGGAGGCTCTTGGTGCTAGCTTGAATTCTGAGTTGTTATCTCGCTTCGATGTTGAGCTGAATAAAGCGGGTGATGCAACGGGGTGGTTGAATGGCAGCGCACGAACTATTAGTGATTTATTTGATTACTTGCCCAAAATAACCCTAAAGACACAGTATGAAAGTACGAAATTATTTTTTAAGGAATTAAACCGCCACGGCGTTACAGGAGTTTACGATCCAGGTGGTTATAACTTTCCCTTGGATTCTTATGCATCTTTATGGAAATTACATTCCCAAAAGGAACTTTCGATTAGGGTTGCCTATAGCCTATCAGCACCAAAGAGAGGCTCAGAATTAGCTGATTTTAAAAAAATCATGCAAGGAATTCCTAAAAATGATGCCATGCTGAAGTGGAATGGTATCGGTGAAAATGTAACCTGGGGAATGTACAACAATGAGTCACCAACGGTTAACGATCAACAAACGTTACAAAAGGTTCTTGAGTGGGCCGCAAAAGAAAAGATCACCGTAACCTTACATTGGAATAACAATGAATCAATCTCAAGATTATTAGACGTCATTGATCAAGTCCTACTGAACTATTCCATTAAAGACTTGCGCTGGTCTATCGCGCACATCAACAACATAGACGAAAACACTTTAATGAGAATGAAAAAAAATCATCTAGGTTGGTTGGCACAAAATGCTTTATATTTTCAAGCCAATAATTTCGCAGATAAATATGGGGTAGAGGCCTTAACAGTTTCGCCGCGACTGCGACAAGCAATCAATTTGAATATACCAGTAGGTTTAGGAACAGATGCCCACCGCGTTATGGACTTTAATCCATTTGTTGCGATAGAGTGGCTTATCACGGGAAAAAGTATTGATGGTCGTAACGGACGGCAAAGTTCACAATTACTAAATGTCTCTGAGGCTTTAAATTTGTATACGAAAGGAAGTGGCTATTTTTTACCAGATGGTAATTTACGAGGAGAGCTATCAGTTGGCAAGTATGCTGATTTAGCCATCCTAAACCAAAATATTTTCACTATATCAACCGAGCAAATTCATCAAACCCAATCAGAATTAACCATGGTGGGTGGCAAGGTGGTTTATTCAAAATAAAAAAACCGCATTAAAAAATGCGGTTTTTCTAAATTTAAAAGAAACTTACTTAATCTTTGTTTCCTTGTAAGCAACGTGTTTACGTACTTTAGGATCAAATTTCATAATCTCCATTTTTTCAGGAGTAGTTCTCTTGTTTTTTGTTGTCGTGTAGAAATGACCAGTACCTGCAGTCGATTCTAATTTGATTTTTTCGCGTCCACCTTTAGCCATGATAATCCTCGATTATATTTCGCCACGAGCACGTACATCAGCTAATACTGAATCAATGCCGTTTTTGTCAATTAAACGAAGTCCAGCATTAGTTAAGCGTAAGCTTACCCAACGGTTTTCGGATTCGACCCAAAAACGACGATTTTGCAAATTAGGCAAAAAACGACGTTTAGTTTTATTGTTTGCATGGGAAACATTATTGCCAACCATTGGCTTTTTCCCGGTGACTTGGCATACTCGAGCCATGACACTCTCCCTCATTGATCTGAACTAAAGAAGAGAATTGTATCATTTTATTTAGCAGAATGCCAAGTAGATTAGTAAAATTTCTTTAATTTGCAGATTTTAGTAAACCAGCATCCAAAAAAGAAAAATATCCGTTCGGGGATACGATGCAGTGGTCTAGCAAAATAATATCAATCATTTGCATGATTTGGTAGAGTTGATTGGTCAAATCAATGTCCGCTTGACTAGGGTGGGCTTGCCCGGCAGGGTGGTTGTGGCTAATGATTAAGGCGGATGCGTTTAATTGAATCGCCTCCCTCATTACCTCTTTGGGATAAATGGTCGTCTGGTCAACGGTTCCTCTGAATAATATTTTAAATTCAATGAGTTTTCCTGCTTGATCCAAAAACATGACGCCAAAAACTTCATGTTGTAAATGACCGATTGAGGTTTGTAGGTACTCTCTGACCATCGCCGGAGAGTTCATTACTGCTATTTTCTTTAATTCCTCATCAATAGAGCGTTTCACTAATTCATAAATAGCTTGTAATTGCGCCCATTTTGCTACGCCTAAGCCTTTAAACCCATTCAAATCTTTAAGTTGACACTGTAATAAGGCCCTAATACCCCCGCACTGTTCCAATAAATCACTCGAAAGCTCGATTACATTTCGACTTTTGGTGCCACAGCGTAAGAAAATAGCTAATAACTCAGGGTCTGAAAGACTTTGCGCACCACTCAGAAGAAGCTTTTCTCTGGGACGCATATTTGTGGGCCATGCATGAATAGGTTTACGTTCCTGTGGTGCCCTCGCTACAATAGAGGGATGACTAAAATTATTGTAAAAACTGACTCTTTTTTGACCTTGCATTATCGTATCGGCCTTCCCGAAGGTGGTGATCTTGTCAATACGTTTACCGATAAACCGGCTACATTATTGTTGGGGGCGGGGCAGTTTGCCCCATCCCTAGAAAATGCCCTGATTGGTTTAGAGGACGGGGAACATAAAACTTTTTCCCTTGATCCTGAAGCTGGCTTTGGGTTGCGTAATTCAGATCTTATTCAACATGTATCTTCAAAAACATTAAATGACAATAGTGATCCTGAAGATACTTATACTATAGGTGATATGGTGGAATTTAATGCACCTAATGGCGCAACTTACGCAGGGATATTACAGTCTTTTGATGCTGATGGGGCTTGGATTGATTTCAATCATCCACTCTCTGGAAAAACTATTACCTTTGAAGTAAAAATTATTTCGATTATGTAGATAAATATGACGATAGCCAATACTGAAGCAGAAATACTTTTAGCCCAACCCCGAGGTTTCTGTGCTGGGGTTGATCGAGCAATTTCTATAGTAAATGAAGCGCTTATTCAATTTGGCGCGCCAATTTATGTAAGACATGAAATTGTTCATAATAAATACGTAGTGGAAGATTTACGGGCTAGAGGTGCAATTTTTATTGATGATTTAAAGCAAGTTCCAGCTGGCGCAACTCTGGTTTTTAGCGCTCATGGCGTTCCACCTTCTATTAAAAGCGAAGCAAAACGCTTAGGTTTTCAAATCTTTGATGCAACTTGCCCCTTAGTAACTAAAGTCCATGTGGAAGTGGTAAAGATGTATCAAGAAGGTTTTAAGATTGTGATGATTGGGCATGCTGGCCATCCTGAGGTGGAAGGGACCATGGGGCAAATTCCTGATGGTATTAGCCTCATTGAAAATTTAATGGATGTACAAAAGCTTGACCATCCAAAGGATACAAAAATTGCTTACGTTACCCAAACTACACTTTCGCTAGATGAGACGAAAGATATTGTTGACGCATTAAAGGTCAAATATCCCCAGATTTCGCAGCCAAAAAAACAAGATATTTGCTACGCTACTCAAAATCGTCAAGATGCTGTGAAATTTATGGCACCGCTCGTAGAGGTAGTCATCGTTGTTGGCAGCCCAAATAGTTCTAACTCAAACAGACTGCGAGAACTGGCAGAAAAAATGGGCGTACCAGCTTATATGGTTGATGCACCAGAACAGGTAGATCCTAAATGGTTTGAGGGCATTAAAAAGGTAGGATTAACTGCTGGAGCTTCTGCTCCCGAGGTGCTTGCTCAATCCATTATCGATAAAATTAAAGAGTATGGACCAAAACATGTGAGGCCTTTAGATGGTATTCAAGAAAGTACCGTTTTTGCATTGCCAAAAGGCCTGAAATCAACATAGAATCAATTGAATTAAGAATGCTTGCCAAAATTAATAGGAGATAGTATGACAATGTATCAATCAGTAGTTACCAAGAATGGTGTGAAAATCTTTGTTGCAATGCTAACACTCAGTTTGTTAGCAAGTTGTGGCAAGAAGGATGATTCTAAAAGCGCATCGGGTAGTTCAGATTCTGTAATTGTCCGAATTGGTAATGGCGCTCCTTTGACTGGCGGTGACTCGTACCTTGGTAAAGATAATGAAAATGGCGCAAGACTTGCAGTAGAGGAAATTAATCAAAAGGGTTTGGTAATTAATGGTAAAAAAGTGACTTTGGAACTCTTAGGAGAGGATGATGCTGGAGACCCTAAACAAGGTACGCAAGTTGCGCAAAAGTTAGTCGATAAAAAAGTGGTTGCTGTAGTTGGTCATTTGAATTCTGGCGTATCTATACCCGCTTCAAAGATATATAACGAGGCTGGTATTGCGCAAATTACTCCTTCTTCGACGAATCCGGAATTAACCAACCAAAACTTTAAAAATGTATTTCGTTTAGTTGGAACTGATGCACAACAAGGACCAACTTTGGCTTTGTATGTTGTTGAAAAATTAAATGGTAAAAAAATTGCCCTCGTCGATGACTCTACACAGTATGGTAAAGGCTTAATTGATGAATTTGAGAAGGCAGCGAAAGCTAAGGATGCTCATATCGTCCTGCACGAGGCAACCAATAATAAGGCTACTGACTTTAAAGCAATCCTTACGAATATTAGAGCTAAGAACCCTGACGTGATTGTTTTTGGTGGCATGGCTGCAACGGGTGGCTTGTTTGCTAAACAAGCTAAAGAACTCGGAATTAAAGCTAAGATTGTTGGTGGTGACGGTATTTGTAGCCCAACTTTATACGACCTTGCTGGAGAGGCAGTGAGTAATGTTGTTTGTTCAACCGTCGGTGTGCCTAAAGAAAGTCTTAAGGACGGCGGCGAGTTTCTTAAAAAGTATAAAGAGCGTTTCGGGGTTGAAGTACAGATTTATTCACCGATGGCCTATGATGCAGTGATGATCATTGTAGAAGCAATGAAAAAGGCGAACTCAACGGCCGCGGCCGACATTCTAAAGGAGTTACCCAATACGAATTATGAAGGTATCTCTGGTCAAGTTTCCTTTGACGCTAAAGGCGATTTAAAGAATAGTGCAATTACTTTAAATGAGTACAAAGATAACAAAATCTCCACTTTAGAAGTGATGCGCATGCAATAATTAAATGAACGACAGATAATTGATCTGTCGTTTTTTTTATGGATATCTTCTTACAGCAAATTATTAATGGCCTAGTCTTGGGGAGTATCTACTCCCTTATTGCGCTTGGCTATACGATGGTATATGGAGTTCTAGGCATCATCAACTTCGCTCACGGGGAGGTGTTGATGTTTGGTGCGTTAATCGCTCTATCTGTCATTAAAGTCTTGCAGGCGTATTTCCCTGGAATGTCAGGCTATTTTATTTTGTTGATAGCACTAGTTATCGCGAGCGCCAGTTGTGCACTCATGAGCCGTTATATTGAAATCATAGCTTACCGTCCTTTAAGAAACGCTCCTCGATTAGCACCACTAATCTCCGCTATCGGCATGTCTATTTTGTTACAAACGATTGCCATGATTATCTGGGGAAGAACGCCTTTAAACTTCCCCGAGTTATTACCTGCACAGTCAATTTCCATTAATAATTCGGAAGTAAGTATCAACATTCGCGAAATCATCATTATTCTTACTTCGCTTGTGACCATGCTCGGCTTATTGATTTTGGTCAAGAGAACGCGTTTTGGTAGAGCAATCAGAGCTACCTCTGAAAATCCAGAAGTAGCCGGAATTATGGGAGTCAACGTTAATCGTGTAATTTCCTATACGTTTATGTTGGGAGGGGCACTAGCGGCTTTAGCAGGGGTCATGATTGCAAGTAACTATGGCTCAGTTAATTTTTATATGGGGTTTATTCCGGGACTTAAAGCATTTACGGCTGCTGTTTTGGGCGGTATTGGTAATATTCCAGGTGCGATGTTAGGCGGATTATTACTAGGGTTAATCGAATCTTTGGGTGCCGGATATATCAGTGAGTTAACCGGGGGTGTTTTTGGTTCTAATTATCAGGATATCTTTGCATTCATTGTGCTGATTTGCGTTCTTATCTTTAAGCCATCGGGTTTGTTAGGTGAAAAGTCTGGGGATCGTGCCTAAATGATCAATCAAAAAGTGCGTTTTGCATTACTTATAGCCTGTTTTATTGCTGCACTGTTCATGCCATGGTTCGTTGCTTTGTTGGGGGGTAATTATTGGGTGAGAGTATTAGATTTTGCCCTTTTGTATTGTTTTTTGGCTTTAGGGTTAAATATTGTGGTTGGTTTTGCAGGCTTGCTGGACCTGGGATATATTGCCTTTTATGCAGTCGGCGCCTACGCAGCAGGTTTATTAGCGTCTCCTCATTTGACGAGTGCTTTTATAGACATAAAACAAGCAATACCTGGTGGTATGCACCTCAGTTATTTTTTCATCATCCCAATCGCTGGTCTCATTGCAGCAATCTTTGGGGCACTTTTAGGAGCTCCAACCTTAAAACTGCGCGGCGATTACTTAGCGATTGTTACTCTTGGCTTTGGAGAAATTATTCGTATATTTTTGAATAATTTAGATCGTCCATTGAATTTAACCAATGGTGCAAATGGTATCAACGGCATTGATCCAGTCCAAGTGGCAAATTTAAGTTTTGGTAAAACCTTGCATCTGGGTGAGCTATCGGTACCTTCAGTCATTCTCAATTATTACTTATTCTTGTTTTTGGTCATGATTGTGATTTTGATGTGTACCAGAATTCAGGACTCAAGGATTGGGCGGGCCTGGGTTGCGATTCGTGAAGATGAGATTGCTGCCAAGGCGATGGGCTTAAATACCCGCAATTTAAAGCTACTTGCATTTGCCATTGGCGCATCGTTTGGTGGCGTGTCTGGTGCTTTATTTGCCTCTTTTCAAGGATTTATTTCCCCAGAGTCCTTTTCACTTTCCGAGTCAATTGTTATTTTAGCAATGGTGGTTTTAGGCGGCATGGGACATATTCCAGGGGTGATTTTAGGTAGTTTTTTATTAGCAGGCTTTCCTGAGTTACTAAGATCTTCGATGGATCCATTACAAAAAATGGTATTCGGAAAAATCATGGTCGATGCAGAAATTATTCGTCAACTTTTTTACGCTAGTGCATTAATTTTGGTGATCCGTTTTAGACCGAATGGGTTATGGAAGAGTTCTGAATCATGAGTAGCTCAGTGCAATCCGATTTACTTAAAATCGCCAATGTAAATAAAAGGTTTGGTGGTTTGCAAGCACTAACAGGAGTTGAGTTAGTGGTTAAAAGAGGCGAGATTGTTGGGTTAATTGGACCTAATGGGGCAGGTAAGACCACCTGCTTTAATGTAATCACTGGCTTATACGCTGCTGATTCCGGAAATTTTTTCTTTAATGGTCAGACCTATAATCCTTCTGCAGTAGAGCATGTTCTGAAGGCAGGTATCGCTAGAACCTTTCAAAATATTCGCTTGTTTAAGGAAATGTCTGTTTTAGAAAATGTCATGGTCGGCCGACATGTAAGAACCCATGCAGGATTTTTTGGGGCAATACTGAAAACGAGTGCGACGATTAGAGAAGAACAATCGATCAAAAATCGCGCACTTGAACTACTTGATTATGTTGGTATCAGTGCAACCCTCGCTCCGCAAAAAGCAAAAAATCTTTCTTATGGTGATCAACGACGACTTGAAATTGCTAGAGCGCTTGCAACTGATCCACTTTTACTTGCCTTAGATGAACCTGCTGCGGGGATGAATCAAACCGAAAAAAATAGTCTAAATGGGTTATTAAAAAAAATTCAACAAGATGGAACTAGTATCTTGATGATTGAACATGATGTGCGTCTTGTGATGGGACTGTGCGATCAAATTTGCGTATTAGACTACGGTCAAGTCATTGCTGCTGGCTTACCAGACCAGGTTCGACAAAATCCAGCTGTGATCAAAGCTTATTTAGGTTATCACAAGGAAAAAGCTTAGGTCCCATATGCTCAAAGTAAAACAATTAAAAATCTCATATGGTGGAATTTTAGCAGTCAAGGGTATTGATCTCGAAGTGCAATCAGGTGAATTGGTTAGTTTAATTGGCTCTAATGGTGCTGGTAAGACCTCCATTCTGAAAGCGATAGCTGGCATGATTCCAAGCCAAAGTGGCGAGGTTTTGTTTGATGAAATTCCCAGTTCAGGAAAATCCTATGAGCTATTCTCGCGGGGTATGGCACTAGTACCAGAGGGGCGGGGTATTTTTACTCGCATGACCGTTTTGGAAAACCTGCAAATGGGTGCTTATTTACGCAATGATTCATTGATTGAGTCTGATTTAGAAAAAATGTATACGTTTTTCCCAAGAATCAAAGAACGCTTAAGTCAATTAGCAGGAACATTGTCGGGTGGTGAACAGCAAATGGTTGTCATGGCGAGAGCATTAATGTCTAGACCAAAATTATTACTATTAGATGAGCCTTCAATGGGCCTTTCACCCATCTTAGTAGATACTATCTTCGAAGTAATAGAAGAAATTGCCAAGGACGGTATGACAATTCTTCTTGTAGAGCAAAATGCCCAACGTGCGCTGGAAATTTCTGACCGAGCTTATGTTTTAGCTAGCGGTCAAATTTCCATGATGGGACAGGCCAAAGATCTAGTTCAAGATCCTCGTGTGAGCGCAGCTTACTTAGGTGCTTGACCGATTAAAGTACGTAGCATCTCGATCATGAGGTCAATCTCCTGATTACTCACGTTCAAGGCAGGCATAAAGCGTAGTAAATTCGGTCTAGGGGCATTGATCAATAACCCTTGAGGCGTCATTTGACGAGCAGCTTCAACGATATCTGGTCCAATATCTTTATTAAGTATGAGGGCTCTTAGTAAGCCTTCCCCGCGTTCTCCATCGAAACCAAACTCGGCTGAGAGTTGTAATAATTTACTCCTGAGATACTCGCCTTTTGCCATCACATCGCTTAAAAAGCCCGGAGTAGTTAGTTGTTTGATCACACTGATGCCAACCGCACACATTAATGGATTACCGTTATAAGTGCCACCTTGATCACCCGGTACAAAGCTTGCTACTGCTTCTGTGCACAATAGAGCGGAGAGGGGTACACCGCCGCCGATACCTTTACCAAGCGTCATGATGTCAGGTTCAACATTAAATAATTGATGGGCAAACAATTTACCAGTTCGTCCACAACCGCTTTGTACTTCATCAACAATTAACAAAATATTATGTTTTTTAGTTAAGGCTCTTAAGTCTTGCATAAAACCCATTTCAGCGGGAATCACGCCACCTTCGCCTTGCACAGGCTCCAACATGACAGCAACTGTATTTTCGTTAATCAGGGCTTCAACACTAGCAATATCATTCAAATGCGCTTTAGGGAAACCAGGGACTTGTGGAGCAAACATCGTATCCCAACCAGGTTTGCCTGAGGCACTCATGGTCGCTAAGGTGCGACCGTGAAAACTGTGATCAAAAGTAATAATCTCAAAGGCGTTATTTTTATGTAATTTACCCCATTTTCTAGCTAGCTTAATTGCACCTTCATTGGCTTCAGCACCGCTATTAGCAAAAAACACTTTATCGAAACAACTATTGGCTGTTAGCAAATCAGCTAACTCAATCATCGGTTCGTTATAGAAAGCAGGGCTAGGGTTCATCACTTTACGCGCTTGTTGCTCAAGAGCCGAAATCATGCCGGGATTGCTATGACCAAGACAATTCACTGCCCAGCCTTGCATAAAGTCTAAATAGCGCTTGCCTTCATTATCAGTAAGCCAAGAACCCAGGCCAGAAACCATCGCAATATCTGGTCGGTTTGTTATATACATTATTGAATGAGCATCAATCATCACAAGTCCAAGTAAAAAAGAGAATTAAAAAAGTTTAATAGAAATAAATGACATTTATTAGGTTTGATTTGCTAAATCTGCTTCGGAGGTAAAGGAGTCTGCATAAAACTCATCTTCAGGCAGATTACATTTCGCAACAAAGTCCCTTGATGCGCTGTTAATCACGATGGGCGCTCCACAAGCATAGACTTGATAGCCGCTCATATCAGGAATATCTTGCATTGCCGCAGCATGAACAAAACCAGTTCTACCTGTCCAGTTGTCTTCAGGAAGGGCATCCGAAACTACCGGAATAAAATGCAAATTCGGAAGCTCTTTAGTCCAAGCTAGGCATTTTTCTAAATAATAAATATCAGAAGGTCTTCTACCACCCCAATATAAGTACATTTCGCGCTCAATCTTATTTGCTTTAATGTGTTCGATAATCGACTGTATAGGGGCAAAACCCGTTCCAGAGGCGACAAAAATAATTGGCTTATCACTTTCCTCGCGTAAGAAAAAGCTGCCCATTGGGCCCTCAAAACGCAATATATCCTTTTCTTTTAAGAACAAGTCTGGGTTGACTCCAAAAACGTGGTCTGTAAACAGTCCACCGGGCATATGTCTAATATGTAACTCTAACGGTCCTTCTTCATGAGGTGCCGTGGCAATAGAGTAAGCACGTCTTTTCCCGTCCTTCAATAGAAACTCAACATATTGACCGGCAATAAAACGAAACTTTTCAGTAGAGGGCAATTGAAGTTTTAATGAAATGACATCCGGAGTTAATTTTTCAATGTTGGCAACACGGCATGGCACTTTTTTAATAGGATAGTCACTCGCGCCATCAATTTCACGGGCATCAACGATGCAGTTACTTTTGGGCGAAGTACAACAAAGCAAAGCAATGTTTCTAGCCGCTTCTTCATCTGTCAAGCCATTGCTGCTATGGGGACCAATTGCGAATTCACCTTCAATTACTTTTGCTTTACAAGAACCACAAGCACCATTTTTACAGCCGTAAGCAAGAATAATTCCTTGTTTTAAGGCAGCGTCTAAAATTGACTCATCTTCAGCCACTAAAAATGATTTGCCACTTTTTTGTAAAGTAATTGAAAATACTTGCTTATCTTCCAAAATAATCCCTTTCGTTAAAACAATTCTATATATGTCAATTCATCAGATGCAAAAGCATTTTAATCAACCTAGGTTACTTATTGTAGGTTGTGGCGATGTTGGTCAACGGATGCTACCTATTTTAGTCAAATCTCATAAAGTTTATGTTTTAACCACACAAACTGAAAAATTAAGCTTATTTCGACAAGCAGGAGCTGTCCCTCTATACGGCAACCTAGATGATTCATCAACTCTGCATAGATTATCGCAAATTGCTGATACGGTAATTCATTTAGCACCACCCAACCCGAGTGGTTCGTCTGATCTTCGAACTAAATCACTCATCCAAGCCCTCTCTAAAGGTGGACGCGTTAGGCGATTTATTTATATTAGTACAACGGGCGTTTACGGGGATTGTGGCGGCCAACTAATTTCTGAAACTCAGCCTGTTCAACCCCAGAACTTAAGAGCCATTCGTCGTGTCGACGCCGAAAAACAACTCCGAGCTTGGGCCATTCAACAAGGCATTAGTGTTGTTATTTTAAGAGTGCCAGGTATATATGCGGGTAATCGTTTACCGGTTGAACGACTACAAAAGGGAACTGCGGCACTGATAGCTAATGATGATGTATACACGAATCACATTCATGCTGATGATTTGGCGCGCTTAACTATTCTTGCGATGTACCGAGCAAGCCCTCAAAGGGTGATCAATGCCTGTGATGACAGTGATCTAAAAATGGCGGATTATTTTGATTTGGTGGCCGATAAAATGGATCTACCCAAGCCCCCAAGAGTTGACAAAGAAACATTAAAGACCATGGTCAGCCCCCAATTACTCAGCTTCATGCAAGAGTCTCGCCGAATCAGTAATGCTCGATTACAAGAAATTGGCTTTAAGTTTCTTTATCCGACAGTTCAAGACTTTTTGGAGCAAATGTAATTATTTTTTCCAAGTATCTTTTAATCCGACTGATAAGTTAAATACAGGCGTATTGACTGAATGGTCAAATTGATCGGCAACAAAATAACCATGCCGCTCAAATTGGAAACTTTGCTCAGGTTTAGCATTCGCAAGACTTGGATCAATATAAGCTTTGATGACTGATTTGGAATGGGGATTTAAGAAGTTTAAATAGTCCTTATCACCGCCAGTAGGATTCGGATCCGTAAATAATCGGTCATAAACTCTGACTTCTGCTTCAATCGCCTCAACCGCACTGAGCCAATGGATATTGCCTTTGACTTTATAAGTATTCGCACCTTCAGTACCGCTTTTACTATCCACAAAATAGTTGGCGTGCACAGCAATCACTTGGCCATGGTCATCAAGGTCAAAGTCAGTACATTCAATGACGAAACCATAGCGCAGCCGAACTCGACTGCCAGGTTGACCATTGATTGGTGGGTAGAGCCTAAAAAAGCCTTTGACAGGTTCTTGCATGAAATCATCGGACTCTATCCAAAGTTCTTTCGTTAAATGGAACTGACGTCTGCCCAATTCTTCAAGATGGGGGTGAATTGGCGCTGAACATAACTCAGGAGCTTGATCAAAGTTATCGATAATTAATTTAAGGGGCTTCATGACCGCAACAGCTCGGTGGGCAGAAGGATCCAGATCATCGCGTAATGACTGTTCCAGCACACTCATCTCTATCCAACTATCAGCTTTAGAAACACCAATTCGTTCGCAAAATAACTGTAGACTTTTTGCGGTGTAGCCACGCCGTCTTAAACCAACCAAGGTAGGCATTCTAGGGTCATTCCAACCCTCTACATGATGATCTTGAACAAGTTGCAATAGCTTACGTTTACTCGTAATGGCGTAAGTTAAATTGAGGCGAGCAAACTCATATTGATGGGGTAATGGGGCAGATAAGACACCTGCATCACATAGAGCATTTAAGATCCAATCATACAAAGGTCGATTGTTTTCGAACTCTAAAGTACAGATTGAGTGGGAAACACGTTCAATGGCATCAGAAATACAGTGAGTAAAGTCATAGAGGGGATAGATACACCACTTGTCACCCGTTCGGTGGTGGTGAGCGTGACGGATTCGGTAAATGACTGGATCTCTCATGACCAAATTGGGATGTGTCATGTCAATTTTTAAGCGTAGTACATGCTCGCCATCCTGAAATTTCCCGTCCTTCATTTCCCTAAACAAGGCGAGGTTTTCATCAACGGAACGATTACGGTAGGGGCTATTAATGCCTAACTCAACAAAATTACCACGGCTTTTATGGATTTCATCGGCAGACTGACTGTCTACATAAGCTTTACTCTCTTGAATCAACAGCTCAGCAAATTGATATAACTGATCAAAATAGTCACTTGCATAGTAAAGGCAGGTTTGGTCACCGTAAGTCCAATTGAACCCCAACCACTGAACTGATTCTAAGATGGTATTGACGTACTCAGTTTCTTCCTTGGCAGGATTGGTATCATCAAATCGCATGTGACAGCGTGCACCATTGACTGCATGTGCATAATCTCTCGCCAGACCAAAATTGAGGAAGATGCTCTTGGCATGTCCTATATGCAAATAGCCATTGGGCTCAGGCGGAAAGCGAGTAATGACTGACGGCAAAAGTTGGCCATTAGAATCGACTCGATTTGAATAGGTTTGAGAAAGGCAGTCGTGATCGATTATCTGCCGCAAAAAGTTAGAAACCTCGGTTGTAGCCGAGGTTTCATTTGGTTTTATTAATTCCTTAGACATAGACACATATTGTAATGTGCCTTGGGAATGAATATCAATCTTCTACGAAAGCTTCTTCACGCGTCTTCTTAAATGCTGGTACTGAAACAAGCGCAACTAAAATTAAAGCCACAAATAAAAGGCTTGCAGATAAAGGTCTTGTAACGAATACAGTGAAGTCACCTCTTGACAACAATAAAGCACGGCGGAAGTTCTCTTCCATCATTGGTCCTAAAACAAAACCTAACAATAGTGGAGGAGCTTCGCACTCTAATTTATTAAAGAGATATCCAATAATACCGAATCCTGCTGTGAGGTAAATATCAAAGGTCGTGTTATTAACGGAGTAAACACCAATACAGCAGAATACTAAAATCGCTGGATATAAATGTCTGTAAGGAATCGTTAACAACTTAACCCAAACACCAATCATCGGTAAATTCAAAATAATCAACATTAAGTTACCAATCCACATGGAAGCAATCAAACCCCAGAATAAGGCTGGATTACTTGTCATTACTTGCGGACCAGGTTGAATATTATGAATCGTCATCGCACCAACCATCAAAGCCATCACAGCATTTGGTGGAATACCAAGTGTTAATAATGGAATAAATGAAGTTTGCGCAGCAGCATTGTTTGCTGACTCAGGAGCTGCAACACCCTCAATCGCACCCTTACCGAACTCAGCTGAGTACTTAGATACTTTTTTCTCTAAAGAATAGGCACCGAAACTCGCCAGAGCAGCACCGCCACCAGGCAAAATACCTAAAACTGAGCCTAATAGAGTTCCACGAAGAATCGGAGCAATCATTCTCTTGAAGTCAGCCTTAGAAGGCCATAGGTTAGTAACCTTCTTCAAGAACGTTTCGCGCTTTTCTTTTTGCTCTAAGTTGAGCATGATTTCAGCGAATCCAAATACTCCCATCGCTACAGCAACGAATCCAAGTCCATCAGTTAACTGAGGGATATCAAAAGAGTAACGAGCAGTTCCAG
>CANFME010000059.1 GCA_947448305.1 Burkholderiaceae bacterium | reverse complement strand
TTAATTGTTAAACCAGCGCGCGAAGGATCTTCACTCGGTTTAACTAAAGTGAATCATGTGAATGAGTTAGCCGCTGCCTATGAGTTAGCCGCAGGCATGGACCAAGATGTAATGGCAGAGCAGTGCATTATTGGCGATGAATTAACTTGCCCTGTAGTGGGTGAGGGTGCATTTGCCCAAGCATTACCGGTGATTAAAATTGTCGCTCCAGCGGCGAATTACGATTATCACAATAAATATTTCTCAGATGATACAAAGTATCTGTGTCCAACTGGTTTGGATCCTTTATTAGAAGAAAAGATTCAACAGTTAGTTGTGAAGTCTTACCAAGTATTGGGTTGCTCTGGTTGGGGTCGGGCAGATGTGATGCTAGATCAACATACCCAAACACCATATTTACTAGAAATGAATACTTCACCTGGTATGACGACGCATTCGCTAGTACCGATGGCTGCAAAAGCTGCGGGTCTCAGTTATGCGGAGTTAGTTCTTTGGGTTGTGATGAATGCCAAGTTATCTAATGGGATGAACAGAGATTTAATGTCGTTGAAAACAGTTGAGGTGGAGAAATGAGATCCTCAAGTATTCCTTTAAAAAACGTGAATAAACAGAACAAAAATACCCAAGCATTAGGAGAGTTATTGGGGCAATGGTTTATTACCACAATGCAGTCAATGCTCTCTGGCTTACTTGTTATCATTATTTTTATCATCTCTCCGATCTGGAATTATCCTGATCGAATGAAGCAATTAACGCATTGGTTTGTGATTTGCTTTGGGGCAATTACCATTCTTTGGGGACTTTACTGGATTGGCCAAAGACCAGTTTTCAATATTGAACAAATTACTGTGCAATCTGCTAATGAGCAAGAGTTAGAGCATATTAAAGTGCCGATGATTAAAGCAAAGGCAATGAGTCAATTTAGCGGCAATTTCTTTACACTCCGACTCGATCAAGCTCGCACAGCATTTGAGGAGATACCTTGGGTGAGAGTAGCTAGTGTGAGAAGGGTATGGCCTAATCAAATACAGGTATCGATTGAAGAGCACGAGCCCGTTGGAGTATGGCTTGGACAAAATGGTCCTGAGTTGATCAATAACTATGGTGAGTTGTTTACTGTAAATTTAGCTGAGGCGAATGATAGAAAAAATTTAGTAATTTTTCAAGGACCACCGAATAGTAACAAAGAGGTTTTAGGGCTATATCAAAAATTAGATGAATGGTTTAAAAAACTAGATCACAAAATCGTGGCGTTGACACTAAGTCCAAGATACGCATGGTCGGTCAAGTTAGATAACGGTCTCACATTTGAATTAGGACGAGATCTTAATGATAAAGATAGTAAACAAATAACTGAGCGGTTAGATAAGTTTTTTAGGCTATGGCCAGAGTTACAAAAACAATTAACAGGCCCAGTAGATTATGTGGACCTTCGATACAACAAAGGCTTTTCTTTAGGATCTTCGTCAAAATCTGACAATAAATCAAAAGAATTCAAATTAGCTGGATTGAATCAACGCTTCTTAACGCCGCCTGAAGAAGGTGAGGACGAAACATTAGGGCTTGAAAAATCCCTCAATATAAAAAAGCAAGCACCGAAGTTAGAAAATAAATCGGCAACAAAGTTAAATAACCAAGAAGTTAAAAAAGTAAAACAAAGTGAACAAATTGGAAGTAAATATTAATGAGTAAAGATCATCGTAACTTACTAGTTGCTTTAGATATAGGCACATCGAAAGTTCTTGCTCTCGTTGCTGAAATAGAGCCCGATGGCGAGTTCAATGTCATCGGTATCGGCAATGCACCCTCAGAAGGTATCAAAAAAGGTGTCGTAGTAAATATAGAAGATACAGTGCAATCGATTCAAAAAGCATTGGAAGAAGCTGAAGTAATGGCACAGTGTCGGGTTGAAAATGTCTTTACTGGTATTGCAGGCAACCACGTGCAAAGCTTTAATACCAAAGGAATGGTTGCGATTCGGGATAAAGAGGTTAGCGCGGCAGACTTAGAACGAGTCCATGAAAACGCCAAACCTATCAATATTCAAACAGATCAGCAAGTACTCCACATGTTGATTCAAGAGTACTTAATTGATAACCAAGATGGAGTTAGAGATCCAATTGGGATGAGCGGTCAAAAATTAGAGGTGAATGCACATATTGTTACTGGTGCAGTCAGCGCGGTGCAAAATATTATTAAATGTATTCGTAGGTGTGGCCTAGAAATTAATGCCTTAGTACTCCAACCACTTTGCTCCAGTTTGGCGGTATTAACAAAGGATGAAAGAGAATTAGGTGTTGTATTAGTGGATATTGGTGGCGGCACTACGGATATTGCTGTGTACTTTCAGGGCGTGATTCAATACACCGAAATTATTCCCTTGGGTGGTGATCAAATTACGAATGATATTGCCATGGCGCTGCGAACACCCACTATAGATGCTGAAGATTTAAAAATATCTCACGGGATCGCGAAACAGGCATTAGCCAATTCCAATGCCATGATCGATGTACCTGGTATAGGCGAACGCGAATATCGCCCCATCTCTAGACAGTCTTTAGCCGCCGTGATTGAACCAAGAATGGAAGAGTTATTTAAGTTTGTTGTGGAGTCGTTAGAACATTCGGGATTTTCACAAATGACACCATCGGGTGTAGTACTTACCGGTGGAACAGTAATGATGCCTGGGGTGATTGAACTTGCAGAAGAGGTTTTTAATAAGCCTGCACGAATTGGATACCCAGAATATAACGGTCAATTTAAAGAAGTATTGAGAAATCCCAAATATGCAACAGGTCTTGGTTTACTGCGTGAGGGTCGTACACAAATCGTCTTGGGTCAACAAGAATTAGAAGCACGTCCTCTAAGGGGAGCGATGCAAAGAGCAAAAGAATGGTTTTTAGGGAATTTTTAAAAGAATTGAAATTAAAAGTTTATTAAGTAGTCGTCAATGCAGTAAATAAATAGGAGGTAACAAAATGGAGTTTGAAATGTTAGATGCTGATACAGCTGGAAAAACCAATATCCGAGTTATTGGAGTTGGTGGAGCTGGGGGCAATGCAGTGCAACACATGATTCGTCGTGGTGTGCAAGGCGTTGAATTTATTTGTATGAATACGGATGCCGGGGCGTTAAAACGTTCTAAAGCAGAAACTAATGTGCAGTTAGGTTTAACTGGATTAGGCGCTGGAGCAAAACCTGATGTAGGGGCCAACTCAGCAATCGAAGCCAAAGCAAGGATTGCCGATGTATTGCAGGGCGCTCATATGGTATTTATTACCGCTGGTATGGGTGGGGGAACAGGTACAGGAGCAGCACCGATCGTTGCGCAAATAGCAAAAGAAATGGGTATTTTGACCGTTGGGGTCGTGAGTAAGCCATTTGATTTTGAAGGTGCCAGAAGATCACGTATTGCAGAAGAAGGTGCTTTAGAACTTGAAAAACACGTTGACTCATTAATTGTTGTACTCAATGAAAAACTTTTCGAAGTGATGGGTGAAGATGCGGAAATGGATAAAGCGTTTAGTACAGCTGATGACGTTTTGCATAATGCGGTAGCTGGTATTGCAGAAATCATTAATGAACAAGGCTTAATTAACGTCGACTTTGAAGACGTTAAAACGGTTATGAGTGAACAGGGTAAAGCAATGATGGGTACCGCAACTGTTTCAGGCGTGGACCGTGCAAGACTTGCAGCAGAAGCCGCAGTTGCTTCACCATTGTTAGAGGGTGTGAACTTATCTGGTGCCCGTGGAGTTCTTGTTAATATCACGGCGAGCCGATCATTACGTTTATCTGAGACTAGAGAAGTAATGTCAGCAATTCGTGGATACGCAGCGGAAGATGCCACGATTATTTTTGGAACGGTATACGATGAATCATTAAGTGATGCAATCCGTGTCACGGTCGTTGCTACCGGCTTAAATGGTCCAAGAAAACCGCAAAATGAATCCAATGTTGAAATTGTTTGGACTAAAGGCACAGGAACTTATGGCCCTCAGTCTGCCGTTCCTGTTACTGGATTAACTGCATTTGCCCCAGTAAGTCCGATCACGATTAGTGCTCAACAAACGATGGGTGCTTCAAACTTTGCAAATACACAATCTGCACCGAGTTATGAAATTGATATTCCAGTGTTGTCAGAGTCGGGTCAGATGAATGCACAGACGAGTATTTCTCCTCAGGTAACTCGACCAAATCCAAGTCGTGGCGTTGGTCAGTTAAATGCGGCGAGTTCGCCTCAGGCTAAAGTGATGTTGGAAAAGGGTGCAGAGTTTTTCGAAATTCCAGCCTTTTTAAGAAAGCAAGCTGATTAAGATTTAGATATTAGTTAAACGCAGTCATATATAAAACAGTATGATTGAACTATTGATAGTAGTGCGCCTCCGTTGACGACGAAAGCACTACTGTCAGTATTTTTTATAACTGAATTTAAGGAGAGAATATGATTGCTGTTCAACAAAAGGTTCCAAATGCAACTTTGTATGAATTTATTTCAGAAGAAACTGAAGGTTGTACTTTAGGTCCCAACGCTTTTCAAGTAGCAGAAATACTCAAAGGTAAAAAAGTAGTTATCTTTGGATTGCCTGGTGCTTTTACTCCTACTTGCTCAGCACAACATGTGCCTGGTTACGTAGAACACGCTGCTGCGATTAAAGCAAAAGGTGTTGATGAAATTTGGTGTGTATCTGTTAACGATGCTTTTGTAATGGGTGCCTGGGGTAAAGATCTTAAAGTTGGTAAAGCGGTAAGAATGATGTCAGACGGTAGTGCGGAATTAACTAAAGCACTTGGTTTAGAGTTAGACTTAGTTGCTCGTGGTTTAGGTATTCGCTCACAACGCTATTTAATGATTGTGAATGACGGCGTGGTGGAGCATCTTGCTGTTGAAGCAGGTGGCAAGTTTGAAGTAAGTGATGCTGCCTCCGCTTTAAAAAGCCTATAATCCTTTTTTATTCACGTATCGACAGGTGACACTGCAGCTTATGTTAAAACAAACCACCATCGCTGAACCGATTAAGACGGTTGGGATTGGGCTGCACTCAGGAACAAAATCTAATTTGCTCATGAGGCCTGCGCCTGTTGATACTGGCATTGTGTTTATTCGCATTGATCAAGAGCCCCAAACTCCTATCCCTGCAAAAGCAGAAAATATTACTGATACACGCCTAGCAAGTGTCTTACAAATAGGCGAGCATCGGATCTCAACAGTAGAGCATTTAATGTCTGCTTGTTCTGGTTTAGGCATAGATAATTTAATCGTTGAAATCAACGGTGAAGAAATTCCGATTATGGATGGTAGCGCAGCTTCCTTTTTGTTCTTGCTGCAGTCAGCTGGACTCAAAGTTCAAGAAGCACCTAAAAAATTCATCAAAATCAAAGAATTAGTTGAAGTTAGAGATGGCGATAAATTGGCAAGATTAGAGCCATTTGACGGCTTTAAATTAGATTTTACGATTGACTTTAAACATCCCGCTCTCGACAAGACCGGTCAACGATGCATCATTGATTTTGCTAATACGACCTATGTCAAAGAGATTGGTCGCGCTAGAACCTTTGGCTTTGCTCATGAAGTGGAAGCACTTAGAGAAATGGGACTGGCCCGCGGAGGTAGTTTAGATAATGCCATTGTGCTCGATGAACATCGGATTTTAAATAACGAAGAATTACGTTATGAAGACGAGTTTGTCAGACATAAGATCTTAGATGCCATCGGCGATCTATATTTGGCAGGTTATCCTATTATTGGCGTTTATACAGCTGAAAAATCAGGACATGGCCTTAATAATTTATTATTGAGAAAGATGTTTGCCAACCCGCAAAGTTATGAAATCGTTCAATTTGATGATATTTCTAAAGCACCTAGTGCCTTTACTACCCATTTAACTCAAGAAAACGAATAGCTTTAATTGCAGAAGGAATTAAGCAGGTTTGTTTGACACTTTCTTCGCATTATGGAGTAAAAGTTCAATAGCCTGGTAGGTCGGCGATTCTGGATCTGTCGTCCTGAGTAACTCTTCCCAGGACTGAAACTGCGCCGCGGAAAGCGCTATTGGGTCAGGTTTAACCTCTTCCTGAGACGCTAAATCAGGTTCAAGGCCTGATTTTGGTAAAACTTTTAATTGGATTTCCATCACGGGAAAGCCTGATTCCCGAAAACAATGTAAAAGGCTAGGCAATTTATTTTTAAGTCTTGAAATAATGCTTGCTTGACGCGTAAATAGACGAATCATGCCTTTGTCATTCATCTCACCAATAAAAATATCATTAGAAAAATGACTAAATCCAGTTAAATCAAGGGCTTGCTGTAAAGCTATTTGATATTTTTGACGTAACTCAAAATTTATAAACACCTCTTTTAAAGGACTATCCTTTAAATTTTTTGACAGTAGCTCAGAAATTTCATGGGAACCTAGTTGCTTATTTGTCATGAGTGGATCAATTTGTCTAATTAGTGGTCGAGTAAGATTTAATCAATTTTTGAAAAGCCTGTGGGAAAATAAGAATTAATCATTACATTCATGGAAATAATATGCATGAATGATAAACTCTTAGATTGAATTTCTACGAAAAACATCATGGTATCTGGACTCTTAAAAAAGATAATTGGCAGTCGTAACGATCGCTTACTAAAACAATACCGTAAAACGGTAAATCAAATCAATGCTTTAGAGCCAAAGTTTGAGGCTCTAAGCGATGAACAATTTCCTGGGATAACTCAAGAATTAAAAGTACGCGTCGCCGGTGGCGAAAGTCTTGACAATATCTTACCCGAAGCTTTTGCTCTAGTTCGAGAAGCAAGTCGTCGTACCATGAAAATGCGGCATTTCGATATGCAAATGGTGGGTGGATTAGTGCTTCACCAAGGAAAAATTGCTGAAATGAGAACTGGTGAAGGTAAGACTCTCACTGCAACTTTACCCGTATTTTTAAATGCGCTATCAGGTAAGGGCGTTCATGTGGTGACTGTGAATGATTACTTGGCTTCACGTGATGCGCAGTGGATGGGTAAGGTATACAACTTCCTAGGACTATCCGTTGGCATAAATCTTTCTCAAATGCAACACGAAGAAAAACAAGCGGCTTACGCTGCCGATATTACTTACGGAACTAATAATGAGTTTGGCTTTGACTATCTGCGTGACAACATGGTTCACGATGTCGGTAGTCGAGTACAACGTGGTCTGAATTACGCCATCGTTGATGAAGTAGACTCAATTTTAATTGATGAAGCGAGAACGCCATTAATTATTTCAGGTCAAGCAGATGACCATACTGATTTATACGTAAAAATGAATGTCATACCTTCTTATTTAGATCGTCAAATTGGCGAAGAGAAGGCGGATGGAACGGGCGTAGAAAAACCTGGCGACTATGTAATTGATGAAAAATCTCAGCAAGTGTTCTTGACCGAAGCAGGGCATGAGAAAGCTGAGTCAATCCTCGTTCAGATTGGTTTGATCAGTGATGGTGATTCACTCTACGCACCACAAAATATTGCATTAATGCATCACTTACTTGCCACTCTGCGTGCACACACCTTATTCAATCGTGACCAACATTATGTGGTGCAGAATGGTGAAGTTGTAATTGTTGATGAGTTTACTGGTCGCTTAATGGTGGGTCGCCGTTGGTCTGAAGGTCTGCATCAAGCGGTAGAGGCGAAAGAAGGCGTGCAAATAAATAGTGAAAATCAAACGCTTGCGACGATTACCTTCCAAAATTATTTTAGGATGTATCAAAAATTATCCGGGATGACCGGAACTGCGGATACTGAAGCTTATGAATTTCAAGAAATTTACGGTTTAGAAACAGTTGTTGTGCCGCCAAACCGAATTAGTAAAAGACTTGATAAACAAGATCAAATTTACAAAACATCCAAAGAGCGTTATGCGGCAGTTATTAAAGATATCAATGATTGCTATGAGCGTGGACAGCCCGTTTTAGTCGGTACTACTTCGATCGAAAATTCAGAGTTAATCTCCGATATTCTGACAAAAGAAAAATTACCACATCAAGTATTAAACGCCAAACAGCATGCTCGTGAAGCAGAAATCATCGCCCAGGCAGGAAGGCCAAAGATGATCACGATTGCCACTAATATGGCTGGTCGTGGAACTGACATTGTGCTAGGTGGTAACGTAGAGAAACAGTCTAGTCTTCTGAATGAAGATGCGGCTTTAGATGAAGATCAAAAGCTGGCAAGAATTAAAATATTAGAAGATGAGTGGCAAGGTCTGCATGAACAAGTTGTTAATGCGGGTGGTCTACATATTATCGGCACAGAGCGACATGAAAGTCGACGGATTGATAATCAGTTAAGAGGCCGTTCTGGGCGCCAAGGTGATCCTGGATCTTCCCGTTTTTATCTATCACTAGACGATGATTTATTAAGAATTTTTGCTGGCGATCGTTTACGTAATGTCATGGATCGTCTAAAAATGCCGGAAGGTGAGCCGATTGAAGCAGGGATGGTCTCGCGTGCGATTGAGTCTGCTCAGCGTAAGGTAGAAGGTCGTAACTTTGATATTCGTAAGCAATTATTAGAATATGATGATGTGGCGAATGACCAACGTCGTGAAACCTATCAACTGCGTAATCAAGTCCTCGAGTCAAATAATGTCGGTGAATTAATTAATAATCTAAGAGAAGACGTCTTTAGAAGTCTTGTCATGCAATATGTACCCTCTGAAACATTGCCTGAGCAGTGGGAGTTAGATGGTCTTGAGAGAGAACTTTTGCAGGATTGGGGATTGCAAATCGCCTTAAAAGAAAAGGTAGAGCAAGCGCAAGAGGTTGATGTTGAAGACTTGATTGGCTGGGTTCAAGAAGGTGCCAAGACTTTATACCAATCAAAATTAGATCAATCCGATGTTAACTCTTTTGCAGGGTTTGAAAGGTCGGTGTTCTTATACAGCATGGATTCTCATTGGCGTGAACATTTAGCTTCGCTTGATTATTTACGTCAAGGAATTCATTTACGTGGGTATGCTCAAAAAGATCCTAAGCAAGAATATCGTAAAGAGTCATTCGCATTGTATGCTGAGTTCTTAGAGGTGATTAAGCGAGACATTACAAAAACGATCCTGAATGTACAGATCCAATCCGCAGAGCAACTAAATGATGCGACTGAAATGATTCAAGAAGATTTAAGTAATTTGAGAGACGTGCAATATCAACATGCTGATATCAATGCTACAGAACCGGAAACATTAGAGTCTTCTGTCGCCGCGCCGCTTGTTAGTACAGTCTTGAATTCTGCCCCAAAAGTGGGTCGAAATGACCTTTGTCCATGCGGAAGCGGTAAAAAATATAAGCATTGCCACGGTCAGGTTGTATAGTTTTAATTGTCGTTGATTCAATTGAGAGCTAAGCTCTCAAATTGATTCAACAAGTGTTTCATATTTCTATAGAATTTGACTAAATGGCATTCGTAAAACTCCATTCAAAAAATCTTTTAGGCCCAATCCTTATTTATTTAATAGGATATGGGCTTATATTCTTTTCGAAAGGCTTTAGCGCAGCGAGTATCTTTACTGTCTTAAGTTCTGTCTTTATCTGGGGACTCTATTTATTAGTCCGGCAAAATCGGGTTCTTAGAGTGGGGCTTGCTTATAGTGTTTTTTTCATCACACCCATCTTAAGCTTAACAGGCCAAATCGGAGTACTAACGGGGTTTAATGGTGATAGCTCTTCTCTTAATTGGTTGGGCGTTTCTTTTGTAAGCGCTGGTATTGCTTTATTTATTTATCACGATCAATTTACGCTTAAAACTTTGTTTTTAAATATCATGCAGCCCATTCGGTTTAATTCAGGACCTGTTGCGCTAACGAGTGTAAAAGTTCATGCTTTTAGTAAGAAAAGGGCGTTTATCTATGTTCGTTGGATGATTCTTGGGACCTTTTTGTTTAGTGTGATTGCTTCAGGTTTATCTCAGCTACTCATCCTAAAAGAATCGACCGACGCTTTGGATGTTCTCATCTTTGGCATTGTCTTTGAAGCTTACGTTTACTTCAATTTTGTTGGTATTACGATGATGGCTTTTGGAGCTTTAAATTTATTTGGTGTTAGAACCGTCATGAATTTTAATAGCCCATTTGCGGCACGTAATGTCATTGAGTATTGGCAGCGTTGGCATATTAGTTTATCGACGGTATTAAAAAATCTCTTTTTCTTACCATTTAAGAAAACTTTTGGTTTACCAATTGCGATTTTTTTGGTGTTTATTAGTTCTGCGATGTGGCATGGAGTCACTTTGAACTTTGTGATTTGGGGTAGTTTTCATGCCCTATTTTGGGTGCTTACCTATTACATTCTAAAGATGATTGCTAATCAACAATTAGCAAAATTATTGGCTTTACTACTCTTTCCATTTATTGTTGTTTTGGGCAGACTGATTTTCTCTGAATCCGATTCGAGTCTTTTATTCTTTAAGGTACAACAAGTTTTTACATGGAGCACAGATCCTAATAACGTCATCAGTACCCACTTACAGTTTGATACAAAGACCTTATTTACTGTTATTTTTGCGATACTTTTGATTGCTTTTGAATTCACATTTCCCAAACTTGCCAGAAGATATCATTTTTTAAGACATCCTTATCTCAGCGTACTCTGGATTATTTTGTGCATTGCCTTTAGTTCCTTCGGCATTGAAGGTGTCTATGGAACCCGGTAATTTATTGTAAGTAAAATAAATTTTTGGCATCGTTTTTAAATTTATAAAATAGATTTTTATTAGAAAGGAGCTTTTGAATGTTACTGACAAATTTAACGTTTCTAATTATTGGTGCTAGTCATATGGCTAAGCCTGGCTATTTGATTTCCAGCTTACATGAAAACTTGCAAAGCCAAGGTGCGAAGGTGCATTCTATTGGTGTCTGTGGATCAGAACCTAGCCAATGGCTTATGGAATCTAATGGCCTTTGTGGCGGAGCAGAGAGAGCATTTAACAACTCTATTCAGTTATCTTTAGGTAAATCAGCGAAAACTAAGCCGATTGGTGATTTGGTAGCGCAAGATAAACCTGATGTAGTGGTAGTCATCATGGGTGATACGCTGGGTAAATATAAAGAGCAGATGATTAAATTTAACGTGGCTACCGAAGTAAAAATCCTGTCTAAAAAAATTGCGGAGTTAAATAAACCTTGTTTGTGGGTTGGCCCACCCTGGGGTAATGATGGATACATGACTGGCAAAACCCATACGCGCGTTAAAGATTTAAATGAAGTCCTAGCGAACTCTGTGGCGCCTTGTAAGTATATTGACTCGCTCAAGATGTCAAAGCCAGATGAGTGGCAAACAACCGATGGTCAACACTTTACTCCAGCGTATTACAAAGAATGGAGTAAGAAAATTGTTGAGAATATTAAAGCTACGCCGAACTAAATTTTAAGTTTTATCTGCAATCTCGTTAACCAATTTTTACTGAAAGTTTCCCAATGGCAGTTAATCTTCTCCCACTTAGTCCTTCTGATGTTTTACCAATTGCCGGTATACAACTCGGGTATGCGATGGCTGGAATTAAGAAGGTAGATCGCAAAGATATCCTAATCATTACACTAGCGCCGGGATCTTCAGTAAGTGGTGTTTTTACTTTAAATCGTTTTTGCGCTGCCCCAGTCCAAATTTGTAAAGAACATCTGCAGCAAACGACGGGTATTCGGGCGCTTGTCATTAATACAGGAAATGCAAATGCAGGTACCGGTGAGACAGGCCTCAAGGATGCCCATACCGTCTGTAATGCTGTTGCAGCGTTATTCGAAATTTCCCCAACAGAAGTTTTACCGTTTTCAACCGGCGTTATTTTAGAACCGTTACCTGTTGCGAAAGTTATCGCTGCATTGCCAACGGCAAAAGAAAATTTAATTGATGCTGGTTGGTATGACGCAGCTTTTGCGATTATGACTACCGATACGATGCCCAAGGCATCCTCTACTTCAATTGAAATTGAAGGCACCAAGGTATCCATTTCTGGGGTAAGCAAGGGTGCTGGCATGATTCATCCGAATATGGCAACCATGCTCGGATTCATTGGTACCGACATCGGGATTGCACCCCAGTTATTGAATGATTTAACTAAGGATGTCGCCGATTTATCCTTTAATGCCATCACCATCGATGGAGATACCTCTACCAATGATTCTTTTATTGTGATGGCATCCAATCAATGTGGTATTTATATCGATAACGCTAGTCATCCGGCATACCAAGCCTTTAGAACCCTTTTACTAGAAACTGCTCAGGATTTAGCTAAGAAGATTGTACGGGACGGCGAAGGCGCGACAAAATTTATGACAATCGATGTAAGAGGTGGCAAGACCCTTGAAGAATGCAAGATGGTAGGCGAAGCAATCGCTCACTCCCCACTTGTAAAAACGGCATTTTTTGCTAGCGATCCAAATTTAGGAAGAATTCTGGCCGCTATTGGATATGCTGGTATCACTGATTTGGATGTAAGCCATGTCCAATTATGGTTGGGTGATGTTTGGGTTGCCAAAGATGGCGGTCGACATCCAGACTATCGTGAAGAAGATGGTCAAAGGGTGATGGCACCGGCAGAAATCAAGGTAACGGTCGATTTGGGTCGTGGCCAAGTTCAAAGAACCATGTGGACCTGTGACTTTTCACATGAGTACGTCTCCATAAACGCCGATTACCGCTCGTAAAACACAGTGCTTGCGCATCACAAATTATAATAAAGCCATGAGTGAAAAATTAGACCAATTTATTGAACGCTTAGAAGTGTTCTTTCCAAAGCCCCTGACCCCCGAAGACTGGCAAAATGCAAAAGCGTTTCGCTGGCAGAGAAGACAATCTTTATTAGGTAATTTGGGATTTTTAAAGCCGATTTGGCATTTATCAGACATCTCTTTTGATGATTTACAAGCGATTGAACGTCAGAAAGAATTGATATTAAATAATACCCAGCACTTTGTAGCCGGTAAACCAGCCAATAATGTGCTCTTAACTGGAGCGCGTGGCACAGGTAAATCCTCTTTGATTAAAGCTTGTTTAAATCAGTTTTATGCCTCAGGGTTAAGATTAGTCGAAGTAGATAAAGAGCACTTATCAGACCTTCAAGATCTTACTGAGATATTAGCAACTAGACCTGAAAAATTTATTGTATTTTGTGACGACTTATCCTTTGAAGATGGTGAAGCAGGATATAAGGCACTCAAATCTGCTTTAGATGGTTCTTTATCCGCTCAGGTTGAAAATGTATTGATTTACGCCACTTCAAATCGTCGGCATTTATTGCCTGAATATATGAAAGATAATGAAGGTTATCAACATAGTTCTGATGGAGAGATTCACCCTGGCGAAGTAGTTGAAGAAAAAATTTCCCTATCAGAGCGCTTTGGATTATGGGTTTCTTTTTATCCACCTAAGCAAGATGAATATTTAGAAATTGTGGCGCACTGGTTGGCACACTTTGGTCAAGATGCGTCAGTGATTGAAAAAGCGAAGCCTGAAGCATTAGTTTGGGCTTTAGAGCGGGGCTCAAGGTCGGGTCGAGTTGCTTGGCAATTTGCAAGGCATTTTGCGGGCGCGCATTAAATGACAAGGCCTATTACCGAGGTTGCTGTAGGAATCATTATCAGTAGTGATAATGAGTACTTACTAGCGAATCGCCCAGTCGGTAAGCCTTATGAAGGTTATTGGGAATTCCCAGGGGGCAAGATCGAAAGTGGTGAAACTGCTCACCAAGCTTTAGTCAGAGAACTACAAGAAGAACTAGGTATTGAAGTCTTAGAAAGTACCGCATTTGGGATGATTGAACACGATTATCCGCATGCTTATGTTCGACTTCACTTACATGTTGTCAGAGAATGGACTGGAATTCCAGTTGGACTCGAAGCTCAAGAACTGGCTTGGCAATCGAGTAGAGTATTATCCGAATGCATCTTAAACCCATTACTACCAGCCACTGTTTCAATTATCGAGTTGATGCAAGATAAAGGAATTTAAGGAAAATTAGTAAAACTTAGGAGGTTTTATCCTGTTTTTACGAGTTTTTTTGAAGAAACTTTCTGGCCATCAAAACACTAAACAAGCTTGTAAATTAATTTATAAATTACAAAGTGTTAAATTAAATTCAATGGACCCTGTATAAGCTGGTGGCTTACCGGTCGTCGAACTTTGTAAAAAACGAATCCACAGAACGTGTTTGTTCGCGCTGATTTCGGGGATTAAAACCTGATTATCCACATCAACCCGAATTAATTGGTAGGACTTACCGGTTAATGGCAACTGGAAAGAACCATTTTCTGTTCCGTAAGTTTTAGAATCACCTGATTGACGAAGCAACTTCAGAAATAGGTGACATGTAATCTTCCAGTCATTAAAGGCCGGGGTATAAGACTGTAATTGGGCTCTTCTTTGATCAGCCGGCAACTGTTGCCAACAATATAAACTTGGCAAATCGACCGGACTGGTTGCACCTGCAACACTTAATCGAGAGCGAATAATTGCTAACCATTCGTTCTCATTAATTAAAGTATTCGGTTTCCCGATTAAATTATTTAATGAAAGCAGCGAGTTCTCGATTTGTACAATAACGGATTCTAAAGCCTCAGAATTCACTGCTTGATCTTGTCTTAAACCACAAAGATAAGTCCTTTGACGCTCTAATTCTTTTAATAAGTTTGACTTTAAATCGGCTCTTGAAGTGACATCCCCAATATCAAAAAGCAGAGAAATGGCATTCAAATGAAGTTCAGGATCATCTGATTGCATGAAAATTTCTTGTCTGTGAAACAAATACTCTAAGCGCAGTAAACTGCGCACGGTTTCATTAGTAGGGTATTCGTAAGTTAACAAAGAAATTAACGATCAAATTGAATTAAAAATTAAGTTATTAGTATGAGATTTATTTGTGAAATGCACAAGAAAAAAACTCATAAAATCAATAATAAAACTTATAGGCTGATAATTTTTTGATGAATATCCATCACTTGCAAATTCAAGTCGACTAAAAATCCATCATTATTAATTACAAAGTCAGCATTTTTAAGGCGTTCTTCGCGTGACATCTGAGCTGCCATAATTTTCTCAACTTGCTCACGCGGTAATTTATTTCGAAGAACAACACGCTCAACCTGTGTTTCGACTGAACAGTCAGTCACGATAATTTTACTAAAACGACCTTGCCAATTATTCGATTCAAAGAGCAGTGGAATCATAAAAATAATGTAAGGGGGATTTTTACTCAGAGCTGCCTCAAGAGCTGCATGACTTGCTGCTTGAATGAGTGGATGCGTAATACTTTCTAGAATAGTGAGTGCCGGTCTATGATTGAAGGCGTACTCACGCATCTTTTCACGATTTAAACTGCCATCTTCCATTAAAAATTCTTTACCAAAAGCAACCTCAATCGCAGGCATTGCAACACCACCTGCACTAGTAACTTGATGTGCCAATGCATCGCTATCAATAATCTGGGCACCTAAGCGATTAAATTCCCTAGCCGCTAAGCTTTTCCCACTCCCGATGCCACCAGTTAAACCGATGGTAGTAATTTGTTTAGTTGTTTCGCTCATGTTGTCTTAACCTAAAAAAGTTCTTATAAAAAAAGTTTTAAATACTATATCGAAGATGGCAATCAGACCAGCAATACAAAGATAAGGTCCGAATGGAAAAGCTTGTTGATGATTTAGTTTATTTAATTTTAACCAAATAATACCTCCAAGTAAGCCAATTACACTGGAAATAAATAATATAGGTAAGACATAAGAATATCCTAATATAGCCCCAAAAGCGGAAAGTAATTTGGCATCACCCATTCCAATACCGTGCTTTTTAGTAAAAAGAAAATA
>CANFME010000058.1 GCA_947448305.1 Burkholderiaceae bacterium | reverse complement strand
TTCAGCAGAAATGTTTGAAATAAACAGTAGGTTAAAACAAAGTGCTAAGCAATAAAATAGACTTCGCTTGAGTCGTTTGAAATTTTGCAACATAGGTCTCTTAATAGTTATTTTTAAATAGTTATACTACTGATACATTCTAAACAATAAAAAATTAGTGGAGACATTGCAATGCAAAAAATTGCTATTTTAGGCACTGGAGCAATTGGCGCCAGTATCGGACTGGACTTAGTGGAAGCTGGATATGATGTCATTCTCATTGATCAATGGCCAGAACATGTTGATGCGATGAAGCAAAATGGACTCTTTGTTCGAATGCCAGGAAGCGAGCACCAGCAAGCTGTAAAGGCCTATCATTTAAACGAAATTTACACTTTAAATCCTCAGTTAGATATCGTCTTATTGTGTGCTAAGTCTTACGATAGTATGTGGTTAACGCAATTTATTAAACCATATTTAAAAGCAGATGGAATGTTGGTCTGTGTGCAAAATAGTTTCAATGATGAATGGGTTGCCCCGATTATTGGTAAAGATCGTGATGTGCCATGTGTCATTGAGTTATCTGCTGCTATTACGGAACCGGGTAAGGTTCAGCGTAACACTAACCGTCAAGGAACTTGGATCGGAGTTGGTGAGCTAGATGGTCACATTACACCGCGATTAGAAACTCTCAAAGCGATCTTTAAAAATGTTGGTACACCTGAGGTCTCTAATAATATTTTGGGTTCTAAATGGTCAAAACTGATTGCTAATTCGATGACCCAAGGACCCATTGGGATGCTAGGTATGAAATCTTCAGAAGCGGTCCTGTTGGATGGATTTTTTGAAATTGCTTTAGCCGCAGGCATGGAAACCTTTTTGGTAGCAAAAAAAATGGGATTCACGATTGAGCCTGTGTTTGGTTTAGATCAAAGCGATTTTGATGGATCACCACGTGATGCAGTGGAATTACTATTTAAGACCCTCGTAAAACACATTGGACCCCATTCAAGAAATGCTGTTGTGCAAGACCATGCAAAGGGGCGGCGTACTGAAGTAGATTATCTTAATGGTTATGTTGTGAAGAAAGGATTGGAATGTAATGTCCCAACCCCGATGAATACGGCTGTCACGAAAATGAATCAAATGATAGATGAAGGTGTTTATCCTGCAGAGGAAAAAAACCTGCAAAGAATTCAATCACTATTAAATTAAAGAAATAATTATTTAGGAGACGCTATGAATCAAATGATGAGTAATCACAAAAGAAATTTTTTAAAAGTTTCTTCAACCATGTTAGGGGCATCTTTAGTTGCCCCATTAGATTCTTTTGCACAGGTCGTTAAAACAGATGTGAACCCTGGCCAAAATGCCACAAAAAGAATGGCTCAATATGCTTTAAATGTAAAGTATGAGGATCTGCCAACTAAAATCGTTGACGAGTGTCTGAGGGCATTTGTGAACTTTTCAGGTGTAACAACTGGCAGTTGTAGGCACGAAGCAGTCGATATTTCTATAAAAAGTTTAGCGCCTATTTCGAAATCCACTCAGGCAACCATACTAGGTAGAAAAGAGCGCTTTGATATTCTGAATGCAGCTTTTATTAATGGAGTTTCAAGCCACGTATTTGACTTTGATGACACCCACTTAGTCACCAATGTGCATGCTGCTGGACCGATCGCCAGTGCCTTACTTGCTTATGCTGAATATCGCCCAGTTTCTGGCAAAGAATTTTTAACTTCATTCTACTTGGGTATAGAAATGTCAATTCGACTCTCGAATGCCCTACACCCAGGTCATGCTGGAATTGGTTGGCACGTTTCTGGTACGACTCCAACTATTGGTGCTGCACTTGCTGTGGGGAGATTGATGGGTCTGACAGAACAACAAATGATTTGGGCGATTGGTTTGGCTGCCTCTCAGCCAGTTGGCTTTAGAGAATCTTTTGGCTCGATGAACAAAAGTTTTAATCCAGGCCGTTCGGCATCCAGTGGTTTGTTTTCAGCATTGCTAGCAAAGAACAACTTTACGAGTTCAAATCAAACGATTGAGTCACGGATTGGTTGGGCGAATTCACTCAGCGTCAACCGTGATTATCATGAGATGCTAGATGATTTAGGAGTCCGTTTTGAGACCGCACTTGATACGTATAAACCTTTTGCTTGTGGGATTGTGATTCACCCCGCGATTGATGCAGCGATTCAGCTACGCAATAAATACCAATTGCAAGCTGATCAAATTAAGAGCATCCAGCTAAAGGGGAACCCTATGGTGCTGGAATTAACCGGTAAGAAACAACCTCAAACAGGTTTAGAAGGTAAGTTTAGTGTTTACCACTCCGTAGCAGTGGCAATCTTAAATGGTAAGGCTGGAGAAAAAGAATATTCGGATGCGATTGTCTTAGATCCTAAAACCATTGCACTAAGAAATAAAATTGAAGTCGAAGTAGACCCTAACATTCCTAAAAAATCAGGCGATATGACAATTACTCTCAATGATGGAAGAGTTTTCAATCAGTTTGTAGAAAATGCTGTAGGTAGTGTTGAAAAGCCAATGACGAATACACAATTGAATGAGAAGTTCCATGATTTAGTCGATGAAATTCTGCCAATGAAAAATGCGAATCGACTGTTGGAGGCTAGTTGGAAAATTAATACCTTTGCGGATGTTGGTAAATTTCCGAAATTATCCGTTCGCTAGAAATAGCTAATGAGGACTCTATCCTTGCATCTAGGATAGAGTTGCCTAGGTTAAGTTGCTTCCTTATGAAATACTTCAGGTGATCGATTTACTCAGATTTAATATTGGCCTGACGAGCTACATTGCTCCACTTGTTAAATTCTGATTTTAAGTACTGATCAAACTCTTCAGGCGAGCTTGAAATAATTTCAATCCCGAGTTTATCCATTTTTTCTTTAATCTCAGGACCACTCATTGCCACTTTAATATCACTTTGGATTTTATTAATGAGCTCCTTTGGGGTTTTCGCTGGTGCTAACACTCCAGCCCAAAGTGCTGCTTGAAATCCTGGGATTAAACTTTCTGAAACCGTTGGGACCTCAGGTAAAAGTGGTGAACGTTTTAAACCTGAATAAGCTAAGGCTTTTAGTTTGCCAGCTTTGATTTGTTGAATCGCTTGTGAAGGACTACCGATATTGAGATCAACAACGCCTGTCATTGCATCTAACATTGCTGGTGCGCCGCCAATATAGGGGACGTGTACCATCTTAATCCCCAAAGTGGAATCCATTAACTCTTGCGACAGGTGGTGAATCGAGCCATCACCCGGCGTTGAGTAAGTTACCATACCTGGTTTTGATTTTGCAAGGCTCACCAACTGTGCCAGCGTATTGGCTGGTAACTTCGGATTTGCCATTAACAATAGTGGAGAGTCTCCAACGAGGCTAACGGGGGCGAAATCTTTAAATGAATCATAAGGGAGCTTTTGTCGAATACTAGCAACTACAACGTGGTTGGTTAAGATGACTAGCAAGGAGTAGCCATCTGGGTTAGCTTTAGCAACTGCATCTGCAGCAATCGTTCCAGAGGCTCCGGGTTTATTTTCGATTATTACGGATTGTTTCCAAACGATACTCAGTCGCTCCCCTAACTCTCTGGCCACAATGTCAGCCATCCCACCTGGGGGAAATCCCACTACTAGTTTTACTGGTTTACTCGGAAATGTTTGTGATTGCCCAAGTGTCGAGAGACACATTAAAAACATCATATTGCACAGTATGAATAGTTTTTTGATAGTTTGATTTTTCATTAAATAGACTCCTGATAATGGGTTAGCCAAGGATTGGCTTGTTCTAAATTGGGTTCAATACCGATACCAATTTGGTCTGATAAGTACAACTGACCGTTATGAAGTGTGGGAAATGGTTCCGCTAGAAGCTCTCTTAATGGATTTTCATTAACATCCATTTCCAATAAGCCATCACCTCCTAGGGCGCTTAAAACATGAGCAGATGTCATCAGGCCAAGACCGCTACCTAGCCAGTGAGGGCAGTAACGCAACTGACTATTAATTGCAGTTTTAGCAACGATTAAGTTGCCAGTAATTCCGCCCCATTTACCTACATCAGGTTGAATCACTTTTAACCAATCACTTTGTGCTTCAAAATCATCACCCCGTAAATTCTCACCACCAGCAAGTGGAGCATTGAGGAGGGAGGCACATTCCATCCAATCCTCCTTACGTGCATTTGCCAAAAGTGGTTCTTCAACCCAATGCAACGGAAATGAATTTAACATGGGTGCAACCTGTCGAACCTGATCAATTGTCCAACCTTGATTCACATCGACAAAAAGTTGTTCATGGTTTTGTAAATTACTTGATATTTTGGATAGATTATTTTTATCAATTGATTCGCCAAAACCTATTTTTTGTTTAAATGCTGTAAAGCCTAACCCTCGACTTTGCTCAACTACCGCAGGACCGTCAGCAGGGTTTAGACCACTCGCATAAACAGGTAAAGGTCGCCTTTTTCCACCTAAAAACTCAGCAAGTGGTAGTTGATTTTTTCTGGCTAAGAGATCCCAAATAGCGCAATCAATGCCAGCAATCGCGGAAGAAAATGGGCCAAACTCTCCCGTCTGTATTTGCATTGCTTGCGTCTTTTTTTCTAAATAAGACCAACAGGCTTGTGGAGTTTCAAAAACTTGTTTTTTTAATAAAGGAAATAGAATTTGATGAACGATATTTCTTTTATGATCAGCTGCAAAAGAAGGTAAAGTCGCATAAATTTCTCCCCAGCCAAAAAAACCTTCACCATCTTCCACTTTTACTAATAAAGCTACCCGAGTACTCACCGTAGTTAAAGTTGAAACGACAGGCTTTTGAACAGGTGCTTTAAAGGTATACGTACTAATCGATTTAATATTAAAAGGATTTTGATGAAGGGGAGTTGATGGCAATAGGGATAAATTCATCATTTAATTGTCATCGCACGAATGATTGTTTCATCGGGATCATACCCTAGCCCTGGCCCAGTTGGGACCATGATTTCTCCATTTTTAACTAAGACAGAAGTACCTAAAGGATTATTTTCTAGCGTCGCAAATGAATATTCAATTAAGGGCTTTTCAGGTAAAAGCGTTGCCAGGTGCAAGGTTGCTAATAAGCCAGGCCCAAAATAAGGTGAGTGGGGCATTACTGGAACATTGAATGATTTTCCAAGAGAGATAATTTTTAACATCTCTGAAACACCACCAATCTTCGTCACACTGGGTTGGATATAGTTCACTGCATCCGACTCCAGCATTTGTTCAAAGTGTTTCAAACTTAAATTATTTTCGCCTGCTGCTATCGCCATCTTGCCTGTGCTTTTTACTTTCGCTAGGTTTTTAAAGTCTTCAGGAGGCCAAATGGGTTCTTCTAACCAGTACAACTGATATTGATGAAGCTTGTCGATCATCTCCATGGTTTCTTGAAGATCCCAGGGACAGTTAACATCCATCATTAAGGGTAAATCTAGGCCCATGACTTCACGAGCGGCTTGTACTTTGTCCACACCAACTTCGTGTAACTTAATCGCTTTGAAACCTTTATTGAGAGCATCCTCAGTATTTTTCTTGACGAGATCAATCGTGCCGTACCGCATCAAACTGGCGTAACAAGAAAAGGATTGATGTGGTGAGCCACCAATTAATTCAGTTAAGGACTTATTTTCACGTTTACCTTTTAAATCCCATAAAGCAATATCTAGACCTGATAATGCATAAGTAACGGGGCCAGTCCTTCCTAAAATATGGAGTTGCCTCTGTAACTGATTCATGATGATTGGGATATTTGTTTCATCTTTCCCAATCATGAGCGGTGCTATTAAATGATCAAAAGCTTGTTTCGTTGCCGGCCAAACAGAAAGTCCAAAAGCTTCCCCCCAGCCAATGAGTCCGTCTTCGGTTTCGATACGGATAAATAATATTTCCATTTTCCGTGGGATACCCGCAAAAGTGGGTTTAGGCCCACCAATGTCATACGGAATACTTACAGGAATTGCTTGTGCAAAACGTATTGTCATAAGCCCAGACGAGTCTCCAAAATTTTTGAAATAATTCTTTTTTTACTAGTATATACTAGGCAAAAATAAGCATTTGCATCAACATTGATGCAAAATAATACGGAGACTTGAGATGGCGATTCGTTCGGTGAAAGCCTATCCTCTGAGTTTGCCATTTGATATCGGTGGCCCTAAACCGATCTTCGCTGGCAAGACGAGAGAAATGGAAATGTTGTTAATTCGGGTTGAGACCGAAGACGGACTCATTGGCTGGGGAGAGTCCTTTGGCTTTAGTATTTGGCCAGCTAGTTTAGAAGTAATCGAACGCTTAGTGAGCCCCCTTGCCATCGGTCGAGATGAATCAAAGATTGATGAACTTATTTTAGAGATCAGTAGAAAACTACATCCTTTAGGTCGAGCTGGTGCAGTCATCTTTGCTATCTCTGGCTTAGATACTGCACTGTGGGATATTCAGGCCCAAAAACAAAACAAGTCGCTCGCGCATCTTTTATCGAATGAGCCCAAAACAGTTATTCCTGCTTATGCAAGTTTGATTCGTTATAACAATCCTGATCTTGTCGCAAAGAATGCAGCTGCAGCAGTGCTGCAAGGGTTTAAAGCGATTAAATTGCATGAAACAGGTTTTGATGAAATTAAAGCTGCTAGGGATGCAATTGGCCCAGATATTCATTTAATGGTCGATACAAATTGCCCTTGGAGGCCTTTACAAGCAATACAGATGTGTGAAAAATTACAAGCACTCAATTTGTTTTGGATTGAAGAACCTGTCTGGCCTCCAGAAGACCATGAAGGATTAGCCCTTGTAAAACGGGAAGGCAATATACCGACCGCTGCAGGTGAAAATGCACTAGGGTATTCTGATTTTAAGGATTTAATTACTAAGCAATCCGTTGATTATTTACAACCTAGTGTGACGAAAATTGGTGGGATATCAGAGATGTTGAAGGTAATGGGGCTGATCAAAAATACCTCTATACGACTAGCACCGCATTCCCCTTACATGGGGCCTGGCTTAGTTGCCACTGCACATCTGATTGCAGCGCAGAAAGAAGAGATTTATTTGGAATATACCTTTTGCCAAATGGACTTCAATCCATTAGGTAAATCGGTTTTGACGCAGGATGGATTTTTTAATATTTCTAGCCAACCCGGCTTAGGCTTAGATGTTGATATGAATATTGTTCAACAATTATTAGTGAGTTAATTATGACTATAAAATTACATAAATCATTGTTCTTAAAATGTTTAATTGTCGGACAATTAATATGTGGGTTTCAGCTTCCTACTCAAGCACAATCAAGTGGTATGGTGCGACTCGTAATTGCCTTTCCACCCGGCGGTCCATCTGATGCTTTAGCTAGACAATTAGCTGATCAATTAGGCGTTGAATTAGGTCAACAGGTTCTTGTTGAAAATAAACCTGGTGGCAACGGAGCCGTGGCAGCGCAGTATGTATTGAATGCTCCAAATGATGGTAAAACTCTCTGGCTAACTACGGCTGGTGCAATTACTATTAATCCTAATTTGTATCCTAAATTAACCTATGACGTACAAAACTTTGCTCCCGTTTCACTTGTTGTGAATAATCAAGAAGTTTTAGTCGTTAATGGGAAAAATCCTGTTTCCGATGTGGATGAATTTTTGAAGAGTTCACTGCTTAAAAAGGGCGGTTTAAATTTAACGTCGTCAGGTATTGGCAGCATGCCTCATATGGCAATCTCCTTATTTCAAGATTCTACCGGTAAAGCTTTTACGCATGTACCCAATAAAGGGGCTGCACCTGCGATTACTGATTTACTAGGGAATCATGTCGATGGATTCTTTGGGGATATTCCTGGGGTACTCTCGTATATTCAATCGGGTAATTTAAAAGCCATTGGGATTGCAGCTCCTCAGCGCAATCCGTTACTGCCGAACGTAAAAACTTTTGACGAAATGGGATTCAAAGGTATGCATCTTAATAATTGGAGTGCGATTTACGTTTCTAAAAATGTTTCAAATATGGTACTCGATGACTTGAATAATGCAATAAAGCGCACTTTAGAGAATAAGGCTACCTATGAAAAAATCAAAGCCTCTGGCGCTGAACCGCAATGGTCAACTAGAGTTGATTTAATGCGAATGGCACAAAACGAGTCTGATATTTGGCGCAGAGTGATACAGAAATATAATTTGAAGGCAGAGTAATTTGTTTAATTTTTTGACAACGGAGTAACAAGAAATGGTAAATAAGAATTCATTAATCTTTTTATTAACGTGTTGGATTGGAATCTCTGCTGCTATTGCTCAGGAGTATCCTAATCGACCGGTGAAAATGCTAACAGGATATCCAGCTGGCTCTTCTGTCGATTTATATGGCCGAGCAATTAGTTCAAAGTTACAAAAAGTACTTAAACAACCCTTTGTTTTTGAAAACAAAGTAGGAGCTGCAGGAACTATTGCTGCTGAAGCGACGGTTCGAGCCCCTGCTGATGGTTATACCTTATTAAATACGGCCTCGCAAATTACAATTAATCCTTTTGTACAAAAACTTTCCTTTAATACTGAGAAGGATTTAATTCCTGTAGCGCAAACACTTTCAATTAGTTATATTTTGCTTGTAGGCCCAGACTTTCCTGCCAAAAATTTAACGGAGTTAGTGGAAGTAGTTAAAAATAATCCAAAGAAATTCAATTACGGCTCTTACGGCAATGGTTCTGGCCCTCATTTGGCCATGGCGATGCTAAAAAAGGCGGCTAATATCGATGCAACCCATATTCAATATCGGGGTTCTGGACAAATGTTGACGGCACTCATGGCTGGAGATATTCAAATGGCTTTTGATACAACCACTACCACTTTAGAACTTATTAAAGCTGGCAAGTTAATCCCAATTGCAACTGGGGGAAGTAAAGTCTTGGAGGCTTTGCCGAATGTACCAACCATTGCGCAGAAATACCCCGGATTTGATTGTGATGGCTGGCAAGGTGTTTTTGTTCCTGCAGGTACTCCAAGTTCTATCGTCAGTAAGTTAAATTTAGAGATTACTAAAATTATTCAAGAAAAAGAATTTCGAGACCTTGCTACTTCTAGGGGAGTTATCGTGGCTCCAAACTCACAAGAGCATTTTGCTGAGCTAGTTAAATCAGAATTAAAAAAATATGAGCAAGTAGTTCGTGAGAACAATATCTATTTAGAGTGAAGTTAATTCTTCTAAAAGGTCGATGAGTTTCTTAACTTAAAGTTCAGTTGCAATGAGGGCAGTCATTTTCTTTTGAAAGTGTTCTAAATCGTTTGATTATTCCAATGCACCATTTGGGTGAATTGAGTGTTATTTGGTGCTAAGATGGGTTGGGAATGATTTGTTGCTTTTAAGTTAAAGCATAATGATCAAATGCTCTACAAAACTTTAGTTAGGAAATTTTAATGGACGTTAGCAACAAAAAGCCTGTTGATTTAGATATTGATAATGCAATCGACAAAATCACGAGTAACCCCTTGGCGCACTATGAACCCTACGGCTGGCATCATTGGCCGGCTTCCCCATGGTTTTCCTACCAGTTTCGACGCGGCTTAGGTGAAACGCAAGAAGGCGGTGGAGCTGTTAGTGAAGTATTTCAGGCAGCGTCTAGAATTGATCCCACTAGTGAAGAAAGTTGGCATAAGGAATGGAAACATATTGCTGACAGAAACTTTGATAGGGCTTTAGACGCAGAATCAAAAAACCATATTGTTACTGCCTCCAATTGTTTTAAGAGAGCGGCTGACTATTATCGTCAGGCAGAATTTTTTCTATTACCAAAAGATCCAAGAAGGCTTGAGACTTTTACATTGATGGAAAAGTCTAGCTACGGTTACCTCAAATATTTAAATCCCCCGGGCGAGATTGTTGATATTCCTTATGAGAATGGCGCAACCTTACCGGCTTATTTTGTTAGAGCTCCCTTTCCAGGGGATAAGCTGCCAGTATTAATTTGTATGGGTGGCTTAGATTCGATTAAAGATGAGATGTGGTTTATGCAGGCGCATGGTTGTTTGCAAAGAGGAATTTCAGTATTGATGATCGATGGCCCTGGACAAGGCGGTGCGCTTCGTAGGCAGGGTTTAGTGAATCGTCCCGATACTGAAGTACCAATTGGGTACTGCATTGATTATTTAGAGACCCGAAATGATGTAGATGTTTCTAAGATTGCAGTATGTGGTTCTAGTTTAGGTGGCATCTATGCTGCAAGAGCGGCATGCTATGAACATCGCTTAGCAGCCTGTATTTCTCATGGCGCAGTTTTTGCGATTACCGACATGTGGGGTGGTGCAGCAGAGGACCATGGATTAGCGACTCATATTAAGTGGGTATTTGGGTGTGACAGTATGAAATCTTCAATGGAAAAAGCAAAAGCTTTTACTTTAGATGGCCATTTAGAAAATATGCAGTGCCCTTATTTGATTATGCATGGTGGTCATGATGTTTTAACTGTATCCCAAGCTAAAAAAGTATATGACTATGGCCAATCAAAGGGTGTGAAGTGTACTCTTCGCTTGCTGGAAGAGGAAGAAACTGGTGCGGAACATTGTCAGCACGATAATCCTACCATCGGTCAAGAAATTTTGGCAGATTGGTTAGCAGATCAGTTTGGAATTGATCAGGTTAAACTTTTAAAATCAACTGTTAACGGCGGCTTTTAGGTCACTCTATGATTAATTTTGGTGTCGATAAGATTAGAGCTGCAGTAGTTGGGATTGATTTACATCGCGGACATCTCGATATGTCGGTAGCGACCATGCCAGCAAGTCCTGAAGTGGCAAAGGCCGTTGTTGATAAAAATATTGCTCTGATGGGCTGGGCAAGAAAAAGTGCCATTCCAGTGATTCATTTAGTAACACGTTATCGTGATGCAAATGAAATTAGGATGAATGCTTTTTGGCGAACCCGCGCAGCGGATCCAAATAATCCCAGAAAAAATGTCATGAAACATAATCTCATCGGTATGCCTGGTTGTGAAATCATGCCAGGTATCTATGAGCCGGATAGGGATTTTGTCGTAGATACCAAAAAACGTTATAACTGTTTTGTCGCCACAGATCTTGAGTTCTTACTGAAGACCCACAACATCAATACTTTGATCATTACTGGTGTGAACACTAATAGTTGTGTGTTATCCACAGTGACTGCTGCATGCTCAATGGATTATGCCGTTATTGTGCCGAGTGATTGTGTTGATACGATGGATGATCCGAGCCTACATGACGCCGCTTTACTCTGTATTAAAACGGCCTTTGGATTCGTGATGACATCTACAGAAGTCATGCAATTACCGGAATTAAAAATCTCATGAAAAACACAATCTCACTTAAAGAGCGTCTGAAATCTAAGGACTTACTCTGGATGATTAATGCGGGTGGTGCATCGATTGATGTTATCGACTCATTAGCTCGGGCAGGCGCAGAGTGTGTTTTTATTGATTGTGAGAGAACTGCCATCAATCTGGAAAGCATCACACCCATGGTAAGAGCGATTCATTCTCATGGGATGTTCGCTGTCTTAAGAAGTGAGTCATTACAAGCTGAAGTATTGATTAGGTATCTGGACCGCGGTATTGATGGACTGATTTCACCTCACGTTGAGACTGCAGAGCAACTCATGATGATCAGTGACGTGGTGGATTATGTTGGTAAATCTCAAGCCAGAGAAATTTTTAAAATTGCCCAAATTGAATCAGTGCCAGCAGTTAAAAACATCAATGATTTAGCCAATAATCAGTTCACAGATGCGTTTTTAATTGGGCCAAATGATTTATCACATAGCCTCGGGTTGCATGGTGATCAAACCAACCCGCTTTTGTGGCAGAGTGTTGATGTAGTAGTAAGTAGTCTAAATCAAGCACAAAGGTCTTGGGGGATTCCTGGAAATCCTCAAACCTGCCCAAAATGGGAAAATCAAGGAGCAGGTTTTTTGTATTGTTCCGTTGATCAAATTCTTAAACTTGGCTATAGCAATTTTTGTAAATAAAACTTAAATAAAATAGGAGAAAAAAGATGGCAATGTCACCGAGTGAGCGTTCTGAATTTTCAGCAATTGTTGATCGTCCACCCTTAAAATTCCCAGGCAATGCAAAAGTGATTGTTTGGTCAATTGTTAATTTAGAGGTTTGGGATATTGCCAGACCTATGGCACGTCAGGTAATTCCTGCGCCAACTGGATTGCCATTATTGCCTGATGTACCCAATTGGGCTTGGCACGAATATGGAATGCGAGTCGGCTTTTGGCGGTTTAAGGCCTTGTATGATTCGATGAACATTACGCCGACTTTAGCGTTAAATGCCCGAGTTTGTTTAGATTACCCAAGGGTGGCTGAAGCATGTTTGAAGTCTAATTGGGAATTTATGGGGCATTCTTATGAGCAAATGCCGATTCATAAGGTCGAAAATCAAGAAGAGATGATTGCTAAATCAATGTCAACTATTGAGACTTTTACAGGTAAGCGTCCTGTTGGATGGTTAGGGCCTGGTTTGACTCAGACTTTTGAAACCCCTGATTTATTAGCTGCGGCTGGTGTTAAATATATTGGTGATTATCCCTATGACGATGAACCAACCACTATTAAAACAGCGAATGGTCCGTTAGTGACATTGCCATACACGGTTGAGAACAACGATATCCCAATGATGATTGTGCAACATCATGAAGCTGCATACTGGACACAAAAATGTATTGATACATTTGATCAATATTATTTAGAGGCCGAAGAAAGACCAAAAATTTTATCGATTGCCATTCATCCATACATTAGTGGACAACCTTTCCGTATTGCTTACTTGAAAAAAGTTTACGAACACATCAATAAACATGCCGGTGTGGTTCATATGACGGGTGAGCAAATTTATAACTGGTATAGCCAAACATCAAAGTAAAGATAAGCGATCAATATGTCATTATTCCTATTCCAATTATTAAATGCATTCACTTTTGCAGCACTACTTTTTATCGTGGGAAGTGGTTTCACTTTAGTATTTGGATTAATGCGAATCGTTAACCTTGCTCATGGAGCCTTTTATCTCTTGGGCGGATATGTGGCATATGTGGTCACTAGCCAAACTAATAGTTTCTTTTTAGGGATTTGCGCCTCTATAGTAAGTTTGGCTATTATGGGAGTTTTTGAGCAATTTTTATTGAAGTTTGCCAAAGGGGCGGAGCTTCGGCAAGTATTAATGTCCCTTGGCATTGCTTTGATGGTTAACGATATCTCTTTGGTCATTTTTGGTGGAGATAGTTTATCTGTTCCAACACCAGAGTTTCTGCAAGGTCCAATGGAACTGCTTGGAATTACCTACCCAAAATATCGACTATTTGTATTGTTCATGGGCATTTTGATATTTTTGGGTCTGAATTATCTGATTAATCGCACGAAGTTGGGAGCTTTAATACGAGCAGGGGTTGACGATCCTGAAACAGTTGAGGCGATGGGCGTCAATATTCGACAAATATTTACAGTTACTTTCATGATTGGTATGGCCTTAGCTGCAATTGCTGGATCACTTGGTGGTGCCTTCTTGTCGCTTTATCCAACTGCGGACTCAGAAATTTTGGTTTATAGCTTGGCTGTAGTAATTATCGGTGGTCGCGGTAGTTTAATCGGTGCTGCGATTGGGAGTTTGACGGTGGCATTACTCTCTACCTTTGGGCAAGTCTCCTTTCCTGAGTTGTCATATTTTGTCATTTTTGGTCCCATGGCTTTATTACTTGCTTTTAGACCTAACGGATTATTTGGAAAGCCAATTTAAAAATGTTACTAAAGCACTTTGCCTCTAAATTTGGAATACTACTGCTTGTCCTGCTGTGTTTAATTTTGCCTTCTTTGGTACATCCATACTTCTTAAGCTTAATGACACTTACTTTTATTTATTCAATTTTTGCAATCTCGATTGATATTTTGGCAGGATATGCTGGTAGAACATCACTCTGTCATGGCGCCATTTTCGGGGCTGCGGCATATACAGCAATTTATTGTGTAACTGTTGATAACTATGACCCATATACTGCCATCCTACTCGGGATTGGTATGTCAACTCTAATTGGCTTGGTCTTCGCAGTGTTGGCGGTACGAACCAGTGGCGTCTATTTTTTACTGTTAACACTGGCGCTCGGCATGATTGTATGGGGTGTTTGCCAACGCTGGACTTCGGTTACCGGTGGAGAAAATGGCCTTAGAGGGAATATTCGTCCCGACTGGTTACAAAACCCAGAGTACTTTTATTACTTTAGTTTTATGGTTTTGTTAGTGGTTGGGTTTGCTATTTTACGCTTTGTCAAATCGCCCTTTGGCCTCACTTTAAGAGGTATCCGTGAGAGTGAATCAAGGATGCGAAGTCTCGGCTACAACACCACTCTCCATCTGATTATTGGTTTCGTGATTTCAGCATTTGTGGCAGGAATTGCAGGCGTTTTATATGCCCTTTTTAATAGCTTTGTGAGTTCTTCTAGCGTCTCACTTGCCCAGTCAGTCAAGGGTTTATTGATGGCAATTATGGGTGGTATAGGTACTGTTTTCGGTGCAGTGGTTGGTTCAGCACTCATCATCTCTTTAGAAAATATCATTAGTTCCTATACTGAACGTTGGTCATTTGTGATGGGTTTAATGTTTGTCCTTGCCATGATTTTTATTCCGGAAGGAATTGTTGGTAAGTTAAAAGTTTCGAAGAAATAAATTTTTTAATATTAACTTGGAGGTCATTATGGATCGTCGTAACTTTATCAAGTCAGGCGCTGCAGTCAGTGGTTTATCTGTTTTTGGTTCCTTTGAACAAGTCTTAGCGCAAACAACTGGACCAATTAAAATTGGTTTGATGGCACCTTTAACCGGTGTATTAGCTGCAGGGGGTAAAGAAATTGTTGAAGGTTTCACTATGTATTGGGAATCGATTGGTAAAAAGGTTGCTGGTCGGGATATCCAAATTTTTGTTGAAGATGATGCTTCGAATCCGGATATCGCTTTACAAAAAGCCCGTAAATTAACTGAGCAAAATCAAGTAGATTTTTTAGTTGGTAATCTACTTGCAAATACCGGTCTAGCCGTCGCTGAGTACGCTAAAACAAATGGTATTCCCTACTTTATTCCAGTCATCGCTGCCGATGATTTGACCCAACGTACTAGAATCCCTAATGTGATTCGTGTGGCAGGTTACACCGCAAGTCAAACTTCACACCCCTTAGGTGACTATGCTTATAAGACTATGGGATTTAGAAAAATTGTCACTATTTCCCAAGACTATACTTTTGGTCACGAGCAGTGTGGTGGCCTAGTACAAGTATTTACTGAACTAGGTGGCCAAGTATTAAATCAATTTTGGAATCCATTAAATACGCAAGATTTCAGTCCTTATTTTGCACAGATTCAAGCTGCTAAACCTGACGCCGTTTTTGTAATGGAAACGGGAGCAGATGGCTTGAGATTCTTACAGCAATGGACGAACTTTGGTTTGAAAGGAAAGATTCCATTATTAGCCGCTCAAAATACAACGGACCAATCAGTGATCCGTAGTTTGAATAGTGGCGAAGCGGATGGTTTAATTTCTGCTGCTCACTTTGCTGAGGGAGCACCAAACGTGCAGACTCAGAAATTTGTTGCTGAGTATTTAATTGCTTACAATCATTTCCCATCAATCTACGGATTTTCGCACTATGTTGCAGCAATTTGGATTGCTCAGGCAATTAAAAACGTTGCTGGCAATATTTCTAATCGACCTAAGTTTTTAGATGCAATCAGATCTGTTGTGTTGCAAGAATCACCACTTGGTAGGCCAGTAAAGTTAGATACTTATGGCAATCCAATTTATGACGTATTTATC
>CANFME010000057.1 GCA_947448305.1 Burkholderiaceae bacterium | reverse complement strand
GGAACTGGGGCTATTTATCCCCTTCATGAATATGTATCTGTGAGTAAATTTGTGCACGAACAAAATGCGCTTTTAGTCGTAGCTGCAGACCTTTTAGCTTTAACCTTAATTGAATCACCCGCATATTTTGATGCTGATATAGTCGTTGGCAATTCTCAACGTTTTGGTGTGCCTTTAGGCTTTGGTGGTCCTCATGCTGCTTATTTAGCAACAAAGGATAAGTTTAAAAGAAGTATGCCTGGTAGATTAGTTGGTGTAAGCGTAGACAGTTTTGGCAATCCTGCCTATCGTTTGGCTTTACAAACGCGCGAACAACATATTAGGCGAGAAAAAGCAACTTCAAACATTTGTACAGCTCAAGCTTTATTGGCAATTATGGCCGGTATGTACGCAACTTATCATGGTCCGATTGGATTAAAACAAGTAGCATTAAAGACTCACGAACTAACGTCACTTTTTGCTAAAACCCTATTAGCCTCTGGGTTTACTCTAGTTAACAATGCTTGGTTTGATACTCTTTGTATTCAATCACCAAAATGTCTTGAAATTTTTCAGACGGCCCAAAGTCAAGGGATTAATTTACGATTAATTGATTCTGGTCATTTAGGCATTTCCTTTGACGAAACCACAACTCATAAAGATGTAGAAGCATTAATTTCTATTTTTGGCGCTTCACCCCTTCCTGAATTTTCCCCATTAGAAATTCATATTCCGCCTTCTATTCAACGTTCTTCCTCCTTTTTAACACATCCAACTTTTAATAAGTTTCATTCTGAACATGAAATGCTCAGATATATGAAAAAGCTTTCAGATAAAGATTTGGCTTTAGATCGTACGATGATCCCTTTAGGTTCTTGCACGATGAAGCTTAATGCTACAAGTGAAATGATTCCAGTCTCTTGGCCTCACTTTAATGCTATTCATCCTTTTGCACCAATTGATCAATGTATAGGTTATTACACCCTGATTGAGCAATTAGAAAAAATGTTATGTGGAGCAACTGGATATGATGCGATTTCATTACAACCCAATGCAGGTTCGCAAGGTGAGTATGCAGGTTTATTAATCATTAAATCCTACTTAGAATCTATCGGACAGGGGCATCGAAATATTTGTTTAATACCTTCTTCTGCTCACGGGACTAATCCCGCTTCAGCACAAATGGTTGGATTAGAAGTTGTTGTTGTTCTTTGTGATGAATTTGGTAATGTTGATATTGCCGATCTTTCTAAAAAAGCTTTAGCGCATACTAATAATTTAGCTGCAATCATGATTACTTATCCTAGTACACATGGTGTTTTTGAAACTGGGGTTAAAGATATCTGTGCCATTATTCATGAGCATGGTGGCCAAGTTTATATTGATGGTGCAAATATGAATGCTTTAGTTGGTACTGCCCCTCCAGGTCTTTTTGGTGGAGATGTTAGTCACTTAAATTTGCATAAAACATTTTGTATTCCCCATGGCGGTGGTGGTCCTGGTGTCGGCCCTGTGGCAGTTAAATCTCATCTTGCTTCTTTTCTGCCATCATCCTTTACTGGTAATACTGTAAATAAAACTTTTCCTGAGGTTTCACGAATTTCATCAGCTCCCTTCGGTTCTGCTTCTGTTTTACCAATTTCTTGGATGTATATTGCAATGGTGGGTTCTATTGGCCTTAGAAGATCCTCAGAGGTTGCTATTCTTAATGCTAATTACATCGCTAAAAAATTAGCTCCTTATTACCCAATATTATATTCAGCGACCAATGGTTTAGTTGCTCATGAGTGTATTTTAGATATTCGACCTATTCAAAAAATATCTGGTATCTCAAATGAAGATATAGCGAAAAGGCTTATTGATTATGGTTTTCATGCTCCTACAATGAGTTTTCCGGTGCCAGGAACATTAATGATCGAACCAACTGAAAGCGAGTCTAAAAACGAATTAGATCGTTTTATTGAAGCGATGGTCACTATTAAAATGGAAATAGATAAAGTTGTTAGTGGTGAGTACGACCCTTTGGATAATCCCTTAAAAAATGCACCACACACTGCTCTTTCACTTGTTCAATCTGACTGGACCCATTGCTATTCTAGGGAAGTAGCTGCTTATCCTGTCAGTCGACTAAAAGATTATAAATATTGGGCGCCAGTTGGAAGAGTTGACAATGTTTATGGTGATAGAAATTTATTCTGCTCTTGCATACCGCTTAGTGAGTATGCTTAATCTTAGAACGTAATTGGATCTCGTTCAATGATGATTCGCATTGATTTATTTTTAGTTTTTAGGTACTCATTGTAATCAAGCCCTTTTTCTAAGCTTTTTTGAAGTTTAGTTCGGTTAGTTGATTCAATCAGTATCTGTGTTCTTTCTATTCCGCCTACCCTTTGTATGCCTCGAGGTATCGGATCATATATGAGGCAACTCTCGGAAGGGTTTACTACTTCTTCCAAATATTTTTTTAATTCTAAAAGTGCTTCACCATTTTTTTCTTGGCTTTTTGACTCGGCTAATATCAATGCTTGGTAAACAAAAGGTGGTAAATGCGCCGTACTTCTTTCCTGTAGCAGTTGTTTGTAGAACAACTTTATATCCTCGTTTTTTAATGCACTAAATATCTCATGCTCCGGAAATTCTGTTTGAATTATTATTTTAGAGTTACTCGAATCTTTCCCACGCCCTCCTCTTCCAGCAACCTGTACTAATTGTGCGAACATTTTTTCAGTTGCTCGGAAATCAGCAGAATATAAACTTTTATCTATATCTATCACTATTACCGTTTCTACATTACTAAAGTCGTGTCCCTTAGATAACATTTGAGTTCCAATAATGACGTCCACTTCATTTCTATGTACCTTTTGGAATAGTTCTTCTGCTTCACCTTTTTTTCTTGTTGCATCAGTATCAATTCTTAAAATTCTTAGATTGTTAAATATTTTTTCGATACCTTCCTCAATCTTCTGTGTGCCAAGTCCTAACGTTTTAATATCTTGATTTCCACACTCTGGACAGGCCTCTGGGACTCTTTCTATCAAACCACAATGATGACATTGCAAAGTTGCTTTTTTTTGAGTAGCGGTTTTTTTGTGTAAAACTTTCCAAGTACTACATTTTTTACAACCAGATTTCCAGTTACATGCATCACAGGCTAATATTGGAGCGAAACCTCTTCTATTAATAAAGATTAGTGCCTGTTTTCCTCGTTCTGTTGTTTGCCTTATTTGTTCTATTACATAATTAGTTATGCCAATCTCTTTAAAAAGGGCAGATTTATTTTCTTTTTTTATATCTATAATTTCTATAATGGGAATGGTTGAACCTTGCTTTGCTCGCTTTGATAACTCCAAAAGCTTTATTTTTTTCTCTAATACTTTTTGCCATGTTTCAAGTGAAGGGGTTGCAGAGCAAAGTAAGACAGGTATTTTTAAATTAGCAGCTCTCCATACAGCGACGTCTCTGGCTGAATATCGCATACCGTCCTGCTGTTTATACGAATTATCATGTTCTTCATCGATCACAATTGCGGAAAGGTTTTTTATTGGTGTAAATACACTGAGTCGGGTTCCAACTATTATTTGACCTTCTCCAGCTTGTATCTTTAACCAAGCATGATTTCTTTCACTTGGCGTCAAATTACTATGCAGTATGACAACTTCTCTATCAATGCAAATATTTTTAACTGTCTGTTCTAGTTGTGGTGTGAGGTTAATTTCAGGCACTAAAATTAAACATTGTTTATTTTCACCTTCTGTAATCTTTTTTATCCACTCTAAATAAACAGCTGTTTTACCACTTCCTGTAATTCCCTTTAATAATAAGATCTCATAACTTTGAACCTGTGATATTTCATTTAAAACATTGATTGCTTTTAATTGTTCTTCGTTGAAGCTTAATATTTGCTTTGTGGAGTTTACGGCTTTTTGGTTCTTTCCCTGCTTTTTTTCATTCGACTTTTTAATTAGATCCCACTTTGTAGGTTTTTTCCAATCACTTGGTATGGATGAGAATATAACTTCTCCCAATGGTCTTAAGTAGTACTTTGAGGCAAATTGATAAAGTTTTAATTCATTTGATTCTATTGGTTTGCAAGGGGCAATTTTTAAAACTTGCTTTATGTTGTATGTTTTTTCTTCTTTTTGAATTAGACTTTCCTCATTAATCTCTATTACAATTCCTGAGGTTTTTTTTCTACCAAATTCAACTTCAACAATCTGTCCAATTGCTGGTTTAACAATGAGAACCGTTGTGTCCCACGAATATTCGAATAGTTTATACAGGGGAACGTCTATCGCTACTTGAACAAAGTACATTGAACTAATCCTGATCCTTTTCTTCGATTGTGTGTTTTTATAATTTACTTCAACTGTGGATAACTCTGTGGATTACTTTATTATCTAATGTGACTTTAATTTTATCTTCAACTAATAATGTTATTTATTTTTTCTTAATTTTCAGTAGTTTCAATTAAAACAATTAGTTATGACATTAATTTATATTCAATTTTAAGTTTTATTTGCAACCTATTGTAATTTTATTTTTTACAATGTCTGTGTATAACTTTTAACTTGATATTCATTTCTGATCCCTATCTACTTGATAGACTTGGTTTTTTTACCATTTTTTTAGCACTGATAATTAACTAGTTTTGTTTTTAAAGATGTGTCAATTACGTTGACAATATTCTTTATTACAAAACATGTCTATCTTAAGCACTTAATGCAGCAAAATTATCGCTGTTCTCAAACTAGATGAAAATACACTACTTTAACCTTGCTTAAAGTTGAATTTTATAAAATTTTATAATCAAGATATAGGATACACAACAATACGCTAATGGAATGTGAGTTAATCCATTGCTTATTGAATAATAACTGAAGGTAATTCTGGAGTTTGACTATTTATATAAATCCTCAGCTTGAAAGTGAGTTTTTATTCAGGAAATACCCCCTTAGCACTTTGGCAATAAGGGGGAACCTGCAACCTTAAAACTATCATTAAGAAATACTTTTTGATAGTTTTATTGAGCTTTATTTCTTTCTTCTTAACCTTGCTATTGTTGCTAATTCAGCTGCTGCGATAGCAAATTCAGATTGCGCTCTTGCAAAATCGATATCAGATTGTCGATTGGCCATATTTTCCTCAGCACGTTTTTTCGCTTCCAAAGATTTCGCTTCGTCTAAATCTTTTCCACGAATAGCCGTATCTGCCAATACAGTTATACATTTCGGTTGAATTTCTAGAATTCCACCAGCTACAAAAACGAACTCATCAGTTCCATCCGTTTTTTCTATTCTGACAGGTCCTGGCTGTATTCTTGTAATGAGTGGAATATGGCCTGGGAGTATACCAAGTTCACCCGACTCCCCCGGTAAGGAGACAAATTTCGCCTCACCGGAGAAAATCAATGCCTCAGCGCTTACTACATCAATATGTATAGTTGACATGTGTAACTAAACCTTTATTTATTAAAGCTTTTTCGCTTTTTCAATTGCTTCATCAATCGTTCCAACCATATAAAAAGCTTGCTCTGGTAAATGATCTAATTCACCATTAACAATCATTTGGAATCCTCTGATTGTTTCTTTTAACGGTACGTACTTACCTGGTGAGCCTGTAAAGACTTCAGCAACGTGGAACGGTTGCGATAAGAAACGTTGAATTTTACGAGCACGGGCAACTGATAGTTTATCTTCAGGTGAGAGTTCATCCATTCCTAAAATAGCAATAATGTCTCTTAACTCTTTGTAGCGTTGGAGTGTAATTTGTACACTTCGAGCAGTATCATAATGCTCTTGTCCTACAACTAATGGATCTAACTGACGGCTAGTTGAGTCAAGTGGATCAACGGCTGGATAAATACCTAATGCTGCAATATCCCTTGATAAAACTACTGTTGAATCTAAGTGTTGGAAGGTTGTTGCTGGAGATGGATCTGTTAAGTCATCGGCAGGAACATAAACAGCTTGAATAGATGTAATCGAACCGGTTTTAGTTGAAGTAATTCGCTCTTGTAAACGACCCATTTCTTCCGCTAAGGTTGGTTGATATCCCACAGCTGAAGGCATACGACCCAACAAAGCTGAAACTTCAGTTCCAGCTAGGGTGTAACGATAAATATTATCTACGAAGAAAAGAATGTCTCTTCCTTCGTCTCTAAATCGTTCTGCCATTGATAAACCTGTTAACGCAACACGTAAACGGTTTCCAGGAGGCTCGTTCATTTGACCAAAGACCATCGCAACTTTATCTAAAACATTTGAATCTTTCATTTCGTGATAGAAGTCATTTCCTTCACGAGTACGCTCACCAACACCAGCAAAAACAGAAAGTCCAGCATGTTGTTTTGCAATGTTGTTAATTAATTCCATCATGTTAACGGTTTTACCTACTCCAGCTCCACCGAATAAACCGACCTTACCGCCTTTAGCAAATGGGCAAACTAAATCGATCACTTTAATTCCAGTTTCTAACAAATCTACTGAAGGTGAAAGTTCGTCAAATTTAGGAGCTGGCTGATGAATAGCGCGACGCTCATCCGTTGCGATTGGGCCAGCATCATCAATTGGTCTTCCTAAAACATCCATAATGCGACCTAGCGTAGCCTGTCCTACAGGTACTGAAATAGGTGCGCCTGTAGATGTTACAGACATGCCTCTACGTAGGCCGTCACTTGAACCAAGAGCGATGGTTCTTACAATACCGTCACCCAATTGTTGTTGCACTTCAAAGGTCAATCCCTTTTCAGCGAACGAGGCTTCATTATTTTCATCTAAAACTAAAGCTTCATAAACTTTAGGCATACCTTCGCGTGGGAACTGGATATCTACTACAGCTCCAATACATTGAACGATATTTCCGTTACTCATCGCATCTCTCCAATAAAATCAATATTTACAATTCTTATAAATTAAACAGCGGCTGCCCCACCAACAATTTCCGACAATTCTTTAGTAATCGCTGCTTGTCGAGTTTTGTTATAGACCAGTTGTAGTTCACTAATAACATTCTTAGCATTATCAGATGCAGATTTCATCGCAACCATTCTGGCTGATTGTTCTGAAGCTATATTCTCTGAAACAGCTACATAGATTAAAGACTCAATATATCTCTTCATCAAATCATTAATCACAATTTCAGCATCAGGTTCATAGATGTAATCCCAACCAGAATCTTCTCTACTTTGTACCTTAGTTCCTAATTGATCTGCTGAAATAGGCAAGATTTTCTCTAAAACCGCTTCTTGTTTCATCGTGTTAACAAATTTGTTGTAGGCGATATAAACTTCATCTACTTCTTGGTTTTCAAATGCATCAAGTTGAGCTTTAATTGTTCCAATTAAGTCTTCAAATCTCGGATAATCGCCAATTTGAGATGCCTGAGACAAAATATTACCCTTTACCCGATTCAAAAACTGAATTCCTTTTGAACCGATTGCAGTACATACAACACTAATGTCTTGGCTAGACCATTCTTTCATGGAATTAACCAGTGTTCTTAAAATGTTTGTATTTAAACCACCACACAAACCTTTATCCGTTGTAATTAAAATCACACCAACATTTTTAACTTTTCTAGTTTCCAAATATGTTGGTTTGTACTCTGGATTAGCTTTACTCAAATTTGCTGCAATTGTTTTTACTTTTTCAGCATAAGGTCTGGCCGCACGCATCCGTTCTTGCGCCTTACGCATTTTTGATGCGGCAACCATTTCCATAGCTTTTGTAATCTTCCGCGTATTTTGTACGCTTTTGATTTTATTTCGTATCTCTTTTGTTCCAGCCATTGAGGCTCTCCCTTAGCTTCTTAAATTAGAAAGAAGCAGAACGCTTGTAATCTTCAACAGCTGCTTTAAGCGCAACTTCGTCATCTTTGCTTAAGTCTTTAGTATCTTCGATACGTCCAACTAAGTCTGCAAATTTTGACTTGAGGTGCTCTAGCAAACCTTTTTCAAATGGCAGGATATTTTTAACTTCAACATCATCTAAATATCCGTTATTAGCAGCGTATAAGACTGCTGACAATTGCCATACTTGTTGAGGTGAATACTGAGCTTGCTTTAATAATTCAGTAACGCGACGGCCACGCTCTAATTGTTTACGAGTTGCGTCATCTAAGTCTGATGCGAACTGTGCAAACGCAGCTAATTCACGATATTGAGCTAAGTCAGTACGAATACCACCGGACATTTTCTTAACCACTTTAGTCTGCGCAGCTCCACCAACCCTTGATACTGAAATACCAGCGTTAATAGCAGGGCGAATACCAGCATTAAATAGATCTGTTTCTAAGAAGATTTGACCGTCAGTAATAGAAATTACGTTTGTAGGCACGAATGCTGAAACGTCACCTGCTTGAGTTTCAATAATCGGCAAAGCAGTTAAAGATCCAGTTTTACCCTTAACTTCACCCTTTGTAAATTTTTCAACATAGTCAGCATTTACTCTTGCAGCACGCTCTAATAATCTTGAGTGTAGGTAAAATACATCGCCAGGGAACGCTTCGCGTCCTGGAGGTCTTCTTAATAATAGTGACACCTGACGGTAGGCCACAGCCTGTTTAGTTAAATCGTCATAAACAATCAATGCATCTTCACCACGATCACGGAAATATTCACCCATCGTACATCCTGAGTAAGCTGATAAATATTGCATCGCAGCTGATTCAGAAGCAGTTGCTGCCACAACAACTGTGTAAGACAATGCCCCATGTTCTTCAAGCTTGCGTACGACGTTATTTACTGTAGAAGCTTTTTGACCAATCGCAACGTAGACGCAATATACGCCTTTACCCTTTTGGTTAATAATTGCATCAACAGCAACGGCTGTTTTACCAGTTTGTCTATCACCAATAATCAACTCACGCTGTCCACGACCAACAGGAACCATAGCATCAATAGACTTTAAACCTGTTTGCAAAGGTTGACTAACTGACTGTCGTGCGATAACACCAGGAGCAACTTTTTCAATAATATCCGTTAACTTTGCGTTTATCGGACCTTTACCATCAATCGGTTGACCGAGTGCATTAACTACACGGCCGAGAAGTTCCGGTCCAACAGGTACTTCTAAAATACGACCTGTACATTTAACTGGATCACCTTCAGAAATTAGTTCGTACTCGCCTAAAATAACGGCGCCCACTGAATCTCTCTCGAGGTTCAATGCTAATCCAAAAGTGTTATTAGGGAACTCTAACATTTCACCTTGCATCACGCCAGACAAGCCATGAATACGACAAATTCCGTCAGTTACTGATATCACAGTACCTTGATTACGAACTTCAGTATCAACGCCTACTCCGCTGATTTTACTTTTGATCAGTTCACTGATCTCAGATGGGTTAAGTTGCATTTATAACTCCTAAGGTCTTTTAATTTCGTTTATTCTCATTAAGCTGACATTGCAGCTTGCATTGCTTCTAGTCTTGACTTTACTGATGAGTCTAAAACCTCATCTCCAACCTGTATACGCACTCCACCGATTAATTCTGGATCTATTATTACTGTTGGTCGTAAAGCTTTTCCGTCAAATCTTTTAGAAATTGAGGCTAGCAAACTATCCAAAGCCGAACCATCGATCGGAAAAGCACTAGTTATAGTTACTTCTGCCGCACCTTCTCTTTGATTCTTGATTTGCTCAAACTGAAGAGCGATTTCAGGAATTACAGAAATACGGTGATTTTGAGCAACCAAGTTAATGAATTGCTTAATGGGTTCGCTCGGACTTGTTTTTGTACCAGTAGCTAAAAGATCGCAAATTTGCTTTGAAGAAACATTTGGATTATTGGCCAACGAAGCAATGTCTGGATGTGCCGCTAGTTGGGCCAATTCAGTCAACGACTCCAACCAAGCAGACAAATCACTGTCTTTGGCTAATTCTGACAAAGCTTCTGCGTAAGGGCGTGCAATTGTGGCGATATCTGCCATTTTAGAGCTCAGCTTTCAATTGTTCTAGTAGTGCTTGGTGAGCATTTTGATCTACTTCACGACGCAAAATTTGCTCAGCACCTTTAATTGCTAAAGTAGCTACTTCATTTCTGAGAGTATCTCTAGCTCGGATAATCTGTTGATCGGCTTCTGATTTTGCTTGAGCAATGATACGAGCAGCTTCACTTCGTGCATTTGTTTTTATCTCATCTGCACTCATTTGAGCTTTTTTCTCTGCTTCGGCAATTCTTTGAGCGCCTTCATTTTTAGCATCCGCTAAAGCTTGATCAGCACGTTTTGTAGCAATTTCTAAATCCGTCTTGCTCTTTTCAGCTGCAGCAAGACCATCTGCAATTTTAGTTGCTCTTTCATCTAAGGCTTTTACTAGTGGTGGCCAAACAAATGTAGCCACAACCCACCAAAGAATAAAAAACACAACCATTTGCGCGAATAGGGTCGCGTTCAGATTCACGGCTTTTCCTTTCGGTTGATATTTACAACTACCAGAGATTTCTGGTAGTTTTCCAAATAACTAATTTTTAGCTACCTAATTTTGATAACAATGGGTTTGCGAATGCGAATAACATTGCAATACCAACACCAATCAAGAAAGCCGCATCAATCAAACCAGCCAATAAAAACATTTTAGTTTGTAGTGGCTCGATGAGTTCAGGTTGACGAGCACATGCTTCAATGTACTTACCGCCCATTAGACCGATACCGATACAAGCACCGATAGCACCGAGGCCAATGATGATGCCAATGGCGATTGCTGTCATACCTTGAATATTAGAGATGAATTCTTGCATTGTTGACTCCTAGTGTAAAAAAATGAAAAATGAAAAATGAAACCTTGTTTTAATGATGGCTATGTGCTTGGCCGATATAAACCAACGTCAACATCATAAAAATAAATGCCTGTAACAAAATAACCAAAATATGAAATACAGCCCATATAGCGCCAGCAATTACATGTCCGATAAAGCCTAAGAAAGAGAAATCGACACCAAATGTCCAAATTCCACCCAATAGAGCAATTAACATAAATATTAATTCACCAGCGTACATGTTTCCAAAGAGTCGCATACCCAATGAAACTGTCTTTGCAACATATTCGATTAAGTTCAACATTAAGTTAAATGGTGCTAGATACCACTTTGCACCAAAAGGAGCAGAGATAAGTTCATGAGCAAATCCGCCAACCCCTTTAATTTTGACACTGTAGTACAAAATAATCAAAAGTACTGACAGTGACATTCCCATCGTTCCGTTAAGGTCCGTTGTAGGTACGATTTTATGGTGCGGAATATGCAAGTGGAAGTTACTTAATAAAGCATTAACCCCATTAATCCAATCAATTGGAATTAAATCCAATGTATTCATGAATATGATCCAGCAGAACACCAATAATGCAAGCGGTGCAATAAATGTTCTATCGCCATGAACAATATTTTTAGATTGTGCTTCAACCAACTCGACAACAAGTTCAATCAAGCCTTGAAATCGTCCTGGAACTCCTGCAGTTGCTCTGCGCGCTGCAAGAATTAAAAAACCTACGGCCAACAAACCCATTAACGTAGACCAAAAAACAGTGTCATAGTTAATGAAGCTAAAGTCTACGATTTTAGTTTGAACTTCACCTAAGTTATTTAGGTTGGTCAAATGTTCGATAATGTATTCGGTTGGTTGCAAACCTTCAGCAGCTGTTGTTGACATTACTTATATCCTGATGACTTTTCTAAAAAATTTCAAATTTAAACCCTGCAGCCAATGGGCCTGCAAAGTGATAATAAACATCCCTAAAAATGGTAGCCACTTTATCTGAGGTACAAACCTCACAACTAAGAACATAATAATCACTGAAAGTGTAATTTTTATGAATTCCGCGTAAACCAAAGTGTAAACAAACCTTTTCGCCGACTTTTTGTAACTCTTTTTGTTAAATTGCATACGCATTATAAACGCAATATTAGGGAGAACCCCTAAAATCGCTCCAAAAAGTATTGAAATTACAACACCATCAACATCAAATTTTACATTAATCAACGAAACTAAGATTGAAAACACAATTGTTAATACACATTGAAAAATAACTATTTCCCAAGGGCTGTTAATCTTAGGATCAAGGTCTTTTCCCAGTAATTGAAAGGCTTGATCGTGGGTTAGTGATTTAAAATCCTTGTTAAATAACCCATCCTTTTGATCAATTTCATCATCAATGTGGTGCAAACTTTTTCCCCTTTAAGACAAATCTAATTTTTTTAACAAGTTATCCAACTCATCTGGGTGCGAAAATTTAATTTTTATTTCTCCACCTTTTGATTTAGTTTTTATTTCAACATCTAAACCAATCAAGTCTGACAACCTGTTTTGTAAACCACGAATATCTGGATCGACTTTGACAATTTTGACTTTTTCTATTGCATCAGGATTTTTTTTACTAGCTTGAATAATCTGGTTAGCTAATTTTTCCGCTTCTCTAACTGATAATCCTTGCGCTGCCACTCTTTGGGCTAACCCAATCTGTCTAGCTGTCGGAACATTCAACATGGCTCTAGCATGGCCCATATCAATGTCACCGGCCATTAAAAGTGTCTGAACGGGTTTTGATAGTTGCGTAAGTCTTAAAAGATTGCTAACTGCGCTTCTAGATTTTCCAACGACCTTAGCCGCTTGTTCATGCGTAAAGCCAAAATCTGAGATTAATCTCGCTAAACCATCTGCCTCTTCAAGCGGATTTAAGTCTTGGCGTTGCATATTTTCGATCAGAGCCATGGCTGCAGCTGTTTGATCATCTACATCTTTGATTAAGGCCGGTACGGTTTCTAATCCCGCCATTCCTGCGGCACGAAATCGTCTTTCTCCAGCAATAATCTCATACTTTCCCTCGCTAATCTGTCTGATTAAAAGAGGTTGCATAATTCCTTGCTGCTTAATACTTTCTGATAATTCTTGAAGTTCTATTTCTTTCATTTGCATACGTGGCTGATACTTGCCTCTTTGCAAATCTGTTAATTTTATAAATTTAATTTGATCTGTATTCACGCCACTTGTTAATCCTGAATCTAATGATTCACCTAACAATGCCTCTAGACCTCTACCTAAACCTTTTTTCTTAATCATGGTGTATTTTTCTTTGTTCTTTCAATCATTTCTGCGGCAAACTCGACATAAGCTTTTGCCCCCCTTGAAGCCTTGTCATAAACCACCCCTGGCATTCCGTAAGATGGCGCCTCTGCAAGTCTTACGTTTCTTGGAATAATCGTTTTAAAAACTTTATCTCCAAAATGATTTATTAATTGCTCTGACACCTGTTGTTGTAGAGCTGTTCGCGGATCAAACATTACTCTCAGTAGTCCAATAATTTTTAAGTCACTATTTAAATTTGCATGGACCTGCTTAATGCTATTTACAAGATCTGACAAACCCTCAAGTGCAAAGTATTCGCATTGCATTGGAACAATTACACCATTTGCGGCACATAACCCATTCAAGGTTAGCAGTGACAAAGCTGGTGGGCAATCAATCAATACAAAATCATAGTTCTCGTGTTCTTTGCTTAAAGCATTTCTAAGCAATGACTCTCGATGATCAAAATCAACGAGTTCAATTTCGGCCCCTGCTAAATTTCTATTTGCAGGTAATACATCATAACCACCTGATTTTGAATGAAATTTTGAATTTTTAATATCTTCCAAACCAATCAAAACCTGATAAACTGAGCTTTTTAACTGGTGTTTATCTACCCCCGAACCCATTGTTGCATTCCCTTGAGGATCTAAATCAATGAGTAAAACCCGTTGATTTAATGAACTTAAACTCGCAGCTAAGTTAATAGCTGTGGTTGTTTTTCCCACTCCGCCTTTTTGGTTTGCGATACAAAATACTTGTGCCATTGATTGTCCTTTTTTTAATATTTTCTCATGGAAGACATGACTAATAGACACCGATATGCATCTAATTTTGGGATAGTTAATTCAACATTCTCAACCAACTTCCATTCGCCAACAACCCTCTTCAACTCCTCATCAACCCGTTGTGATTTCATGGCAAATACAAAGGACTCATCTTTGATAAGGGACTTTGAGTATTCCAAATAATTATTTAATTCGGTAAACGCACGAGAGATTGTTGCATCAAAAATATTAGGATTTTCTTTAGCAAAGTTTTCAATTCTCTGATCAACCACAAAATAATTTTCTAACTTTAATCGAATTTTAATTGTTTGTAAAAAGGCCGTTTTTTTCTTAATAGACTCTATTGCATAAAAGTTGATATGTGGCAATAAAATAGCCAGCACAATACTTGGAAACCCCCCGCCCGATCCCAGGTCAGCAACTTTAATAGGAAGTGAGACATTTAAGTCTTTAAGGTATTTATCCACACTAGAGACAATTGACATTGAGTCAAGGAAGTGTGCGCGCATTAATGATTCAAAGTTATTTACAGCACTCAAATTATGCACAGCATTCCACTTAATAAACTCCTGAATAAACACCCGGACTTGATCAATTTGAGCTTGGCTTAACTTCTGAGAAAAACAATGCTCTCCCTCAGATATTATTTGCTCAAAAACCAACTGATTAAATTGCATCAGTTTGAGCCTTTCTTCCCACGCCTCTTTTTAAATGAACTAGCAAGAGCGAAATAGCCGCTGGTGTTACGCCAGAGATTCTTGATGCCTGACCTAAGGTTGTTGGTTTACCTTTATTAAGTTTTTGCTGAACTTCATTTGATAGACCTAAAACTTCTAGATAATCCAGATTGTTTGGTAATTCCATATTTTCATAATAGGCATGACGATCAATTTCAACAGTTTGTCGATCAATGTAACCCTGGTATTTAATACCAATTTCAACCTGTTCTTCTAATTGCTTTAATAAAAGACCATCATATTGAATATCTGAACTCGCCCATCTACCATCTAGAGCATTCATCAAATGATTATAAGTAATCTCAGGCCTCTTTAATAACTCGGCAAGACTATACTCATGGGACAAGACCTGCCCAAAAACAGCATTACTATCCTCAGGCGTTATATTTTTTGGCGATACCCAGGTTGTTGAAAGCCTCGATGTTTCACGTGAAACACCTTCAAGTTTTCTACAAAAGAAATCCCATTGCTTATCACCCACCAAACCTAGGGATCTTCCGATTTCAGTTAGTCTAATATCAGCATTATCTTCTCGCAAACTTAATCGATACTCTGCCCGACTAGTAAACATTCGATACGGCTCTTGGACACCCTTAGTTATTAAATCATCTACCAACACGCCTAAATAGGCATCACTTCTTAATGGATGCCAAGAGTCTTTAGATTTAGCTCTCAAACCTGCATTGATACCTGCCAACAATCCTTGCGCAGCGGCCTCTTCATATCCTGTAGTTCCATTAATTTGCCCTGCAAAAAAAAGCCCTTTTATCAACTTTGACTCAAGAGAAGGTGTTAACGATCTGGGGTCATAATAATCATATTCAATTGCATATCCAGGTCGAAGAATGTGTGCATTTTCAAGCCCGGGAATTGAATGAACCAAGTCTAGCTGAACATCAAAAGGTAAACTTGTTGAAATCCCGTTCGGATAAAACTCATTTGTTGATAAGCCTTCGGGCTCTAAAAAAATCTGATGGCTATTCTTGCTGGCAAAACGGTGGATTTTGTCTTCAATTGATGGGCAATAACGTGGCCCAACCCCTTCGATAACCCCTGTATACATTGGTGAACGATCAAGACCTCCGCGAATAATATCGTGGGTCCGCTCATTCGTATGGGTAATCCAGCAAGGGACTTGCTTGGGATGTTGCTCAGGCCTACCCAAAAATGAAAATACTGGGACAGGATCTAAGTCACCCGGTTGCTCTGTCATAACAGAAAAATCTATTGTTCTGCCATCAATCCTAGGTGGGGTACCTGTTTTTAATCGACCCTGTGGAAGCTTTAACTCTTTTAACCTCGCTGAAAGTCTAACCGAAGAAGGGTCGCCCGCTCTACCACCAGAATGATTATCAAGACCTACATGAATCTTGCCATCAAGAAAGGTTCCAGCAGTTATAACAACTTGCTC
>CANFME010000056.1 GCA_947448305.1 Burkholderiaceae bacterium | reverse complement strand
TTGATGTACAAGTCTATTTTACCTCGAATTTATAAGCTTGTGAGAACTTTTCATTAAGGATAACCCTTATTATGATTAGCTGTAGGGCTTATTTATTGATAAAACCCTTACTCATTAACGATATTGATATTATTTTTTGATCGGGTCATTAACTGCAGCTTTGGGAGGCTCAACAACTTCGGCTTGCACATCTCTTTGAAAAGTAATACTTTCAGGAACTGTTTTAATATTCCTTAAAAAATACTCTGTTTCACCAAAACAGTTAGAAGGCACTCCAATATGCTGAGCATAATCTACTTCAATTCTTTTTCCAATTGCAGCATTGACCTCTTTAGCTAAGTCAGGATCACGAACGGAAAACATAAATTTTTCTTGATTACCGAGCATACTACCAGTTACGATCTCGCCTTCCCAAGTCTTACAAATCCAACCTCTTTTGGAAAACTTTTGTAAAAAACCTGCTCGGCTTCCTTCAGAATAGGTGTATGTTAGCGTTATCCACGTATAAAGTGCAAATAACCCTAAGGCAATAACTAAGAATACGAATAATTTAAATTTAATACTTTTTGCTGTCATTTTTTACTCCCTTTACAATACTCTAACTATATCAAGTTTGTCTGACCTAGTAACTTATAAAAGTAATTATTATCAAATTAACTTTAAAAATAATCGATGCCTAAAACTTCTTATTTACTTGTTTCCCTACTTTGTTTTTTTCTACTCGGCGTAGCTCTATTTTTACAACATGTTGGACTAAATGGTGTGCATTACCCGCCTTGCCCTCTATGTATTTTACAAAGAATTGGGTTTTTATTAGTGGGTATATTTTGCTTATTTACTTACTTGTTTCCAAAAATAAGATTGTCTTTTCACCTATTAGCCATAGTTGCAACCTTGTTCGGTTTAATTGTTGCTCTTCGACATGCTTATGTCATCGCTTATCCTGAGATATCCTGTGGTCTAGACTCCTTAGAAGTTTTTATCAATCAGTTTGAGATTGTAAAAGCTTTGCCCTTTTTCTTTAGAGCTGACGGTTTTTGTAGCATGCCATTGCCACCAATTTTTGGCTTATCAGTTCCAAGCTGGTCACTAATATGGTTTTTATTATTATTTGCTTTATTCAGCTACTCAGTATTTAACAGAAAAAAGGTGCCTTAATGGATTTCCACAGTATCCTAGTTAGTACTGGTATTGTTACGCTTGCAGAAATGGGCGATAAGACTCAGCTATTAGCTTTTTTATTAGCCGCTAAATATAAAAAGCCCGTACCAATTATTTTGGGTATTTTGTTTGCGACCATTCTAAATCATGGTCTTGCTGGCATGCTAGGTTTGTGGATTACTCAAATACTAAGCCCAGAGATTTTGCGCTGGGTTCTTGGATTTTCATTTATTGCAATGGCAATGTGGACATTAGTGCCAGATAAAATTGATGATGAAGCTTCTTTTGGTGTGAAATCTGGTGTATTTCTTACCTCCTTAGTCACTTTCTTTCTAGCGGAAATGGGTGACAAAACTCAGGTTGCAACCATCGCAATGGCGGCCCATTACCCTTCACCAGTATTAGTTGTGATTGGAACGACCCTCGGTATGATGATTGCTGATGTACCAGCAGTTTTTTTAGGTAATTCTTTTGCTAAAAAATTACCTCTCAAACTCATTCATGCGATTGCGGCAGGTATGTTCTTTGTAATGGGAGTTTTGGTCTTATTAAAGATTGACCAACTTTTTTGAGGCCTGTCCCTAATTAGTTGAGCGCATGAGATGATCCAATGCACACGTCCCAAAAAATTACTTCAGCTTTGGTGTGAGAATAAGTTTTAGTGTAAAGGTGTCGGCAGAGTCCCAGCCAAAACCGACACCAAAGTGAACATCGAAATTATTCATGAACCCACGTTCTGCTTTAGACTCAAAAATAGCAAATACTTGCTTAGCTTGAGCGTTATTAACTGGGAAGCTATTAATCGGGCCGACACCTTGATAGTATTCCAGTCCAATGCCAGATAATGAGTTATCTAACTTATAAATGCTTCTTGCGCCGTAATAGAAATTAGGCGTACGGTCCTGTCCATCAGATAAAGCAATGGATAGAATCGGATTAAAGGCCAATGACCAATGACTGTTTTCCCAGCCAATAATAAATCGAGACTCAAGTCCTTTACGTGGCAGTTCCATACCCCATTTCAAATCACTATATTCAAAATTAACGCCAAGTGACCATGGGGATTGCTCGTTTGCTTGAATGGGCAACCACTTTAAACGCGGTTTATATCCTGCTAGCTCGTAACCATAGCCAGGTGTATAAATAGTTGGCAAATAAAATCCCAATTCAACTGTCTTTGATAACCCATAGGTAAATTCAGGTGTTAGTCTTGTTCCAGACTGGGATGTACGTTGACCTTCAAATTCTGGAGTACTGTTTCCACGCACGGTAGTATTAATGTGCAATTCAAGACCAAACTCACCTGGTTCATTAATCTCACCGTCGTAAACCTGGATTTCATCTAAAAAAGCAGCGCTCGCATTAAAGCAAAAAAAAGTCAAAGCAAGAAGGATTCTGAATTTCATGATTTTTAAAGTTGAAGAGTTTGTTTAGAAATAGGTTTCATTCTAACGGTATAAGAGGCAAGAAGAACTTCAATGAGTAAACCTATGAGGGCAAACACAAAGCTAACAACACCCCCAATAAATGTATACATTAATGTTCTAGATGTAACAACCCTACCTGAAGCAGTTTCGGATAAAAACAATTCCAAAATGGTTAATGCAATCAGAATCGCACACACCACAAGTAAAACCATCGATGTATTCACAACCGTAGCACGTTGTGCCAGTTTAAGAAGTTCTTGGTGATAAATCTTAACAAAGATAGGCGCTAAGGGAGCTTTATCTTGATTCAGTAATTCCATTTGTAAAAATCTTGAGCGGTCAATAATTCGAGCTACACGATGAGTCAAGACACTAATCATGCCCGCAACAGCAGTTAATAGAAAAACTGGTGCGACTGATAATTTAATACTTTCACCAAGTACGTCTAAGAGTGGATCTGCCACGGATTGTCCTTTCGCGAGCAATTATGCTTATTTTACCATTATGGGTTTTATTCAGCAGTGACTGGATTTGTTGTTGGTAAATCCCGATTTTTAGCTTTTTCAAATTATTTAAATTAAAAAAACTTACAATTGAAAGATGAAAATCTTTTTCCTTTTCTTTCTTTCTTGCCTGTTAGCTTTATCCACTGATGCTAGAGCTTACGAACCTTTTTTTACAGATGATGCAGGTACGCTTGAGCAAGGCAAATATCAGTTAGATATTTACTCATACAATATTTTTGCAAAATCTGATCCAAATCAAAAATTTAAATCACTTGAATTAGACCCGGAAGATCAAATCTATTTTGGTGGTGATCGCTCCATTGCTTTCCCTATAACTATTACAAGGGGCATTACAAAAAATGTAGAGGCCTCCTTTGGCCTGGTTTATTACCAACAACCGAGTGGATCTTACTTTCCAATTGCGAACTGGCAACTGGCTACAAAGTATCTTTTTTATGGCAATGGAAAAAGTGGGTTCAGTTTTGCCGTAAGACCTTACTTAAACTTTCCTGAGACAAAGGACCAACAAATTGCTGGTTTTGGTATGGCAAAAATGGGTGGTGGTTCTAATACGATTGGGTCTTATTATGGCGAAAAGTTCGATATTTATATGAACGCCGACATCACTTATGCTCCCTATAACGAAAATATTCCAATGGGAACCGATTTAAATCCAGACAACAGAACCATACTATATACCTTTGGTATTGCGCCAGTTTGGAAAGTGAGCCCTAAATTTAAGATTGGCTTTGATATTGCTTTGGTTTCCGCAATTTCTAACTCCGAGTCCCCATTTAATACTTCTTTACAATTTGGTTTCCTCTATTCCATCCGGTCTGATATAGATTTAGTTGCATCCTATCTTAGAACGAGTCACTTGTTAACTAACCAATTTGTTGAAGGCCCCCATTCCTCCATTGGTAAAGTAGGGGTTTCAATCAGGTTTTAGGTGCTCCAAAATGCTTTACCAAAAGCAGCGTAAAGCCCCTGGATTTATCCATGGGGATATAAGCTGCAACTCATTATTATTGAATTTTGTAGCTATTAGCTGTAAAGTATTCAGATGCAGTACAAATCCAACAACAACATCACCTACTCCTGTAAATACCATGTTGTGTGGTGTCCAAAGTATCGGCGTGATGTATTGGTTGGTGAAGTTAAAAAAAGGCTTAAAACAATCATTGCTGATGTTTGTCAAAAGCGCGATGCTGAACTAATTGAGCTAGAAACGATGCCCGATCCTGTTCATTTGCTCGTTGAAGTTGATCCGCAATACGGCATCCATCGCTTAGTTCAAGAAATCAAAGGTCTGAGCTCTCGCTTATTGAGGGGAGAGTTCAAGCACCTCACTACCCGCATGCCTACGCTGTGGACCAATTCTTATTTTGTCTCTACTGTTGGTGGAGCACCGCTGTCGGTGATCAAGCAATATATCGAAAATCAAAAGCATGTCTAAAGCGCCGCAAACAAACATTCGGGTTTTGCGTGAACGCGTCAAAGATAAGCACTGCACTTTTCTGAACGGATTGTCTAAAGAAGTCAATCTAGTTTGGAACTATTGCAATGAGTTATCAAGTAAACATACTGAGCGCACTGGTGGTTTTATGTCCTCATACACAATGGATCAATACACCGCTGGCGCTACTAAAGAAGGATTAAATATTCCTGCGTCAACGGTTCAAGCTATTAGCTCCGAATACTGTACCCGCCGTAAGCAATTTAAAAAGCTGCGCTTAGCCTGGCGTAAGAGTGGTGGCGCCAAACGATCGCTTGGTTGGATACCTTTTAAGAAAGATGCCATGGTCTATCGCAACGGCCAAATCTTCTTCCAAAAAAAGCCTATTAGCATTTTTAAGTCCTATGACTTGAGAGGCAAAATCATTAAATGCGGCTCTTTTAGCCAAGATGCTCGTGGTCGTTGGTATATCAATTTAACAGTAGAGGTGCAAATTGCCACCATCAATACCAGCACTAAAGCCGTTGGGATTGATTTGGGTTTAAAGACGACTGCCGTCACTAGCGATGGTGGTCAATTAATATCCCGTCGCTATCGAGAGTTCGAGTCAAAGTTAGGGATGGCGCAAAGAGCTAACAAAGCCAAACTCGCTAAAACGATTAGCGCCAAGATGAAGAACCGCCGCAGCAACGATCAACACCAGTTCTCGCGGCTTTTAGCCAATGAGTATGGTGCGATCTTTGTGGGTGACATATCCAGTAGCAAACTCATTAAAACCAAGATGGCAAAGTCTGTATATGATGCGGGCTGGAGTCAATTTAAGACAATGTTGGAATATAAGTGCCATGAGGCAGGTGTTGTCTTTTTAGAGGTCATTGAGAGTAATACTACCCAAACCTGTTCTTCGTGTGGTCAAAAGCCACCGTCGCGGCCGAAAGGTATCGCAGGACTTGGAATAAGACAATGGGCTTGCGACTGTTGTGGAGTTATTCACGATAGAGACATTAATGCCAGCAAGAACATTCTCCGTATCGGACTAGATACGCTAGCAGTAGGAGCCTCGCAGTTAAATCAAGGGGGATTTGAACCCCCTTGCTTTAGCTATGGGGAGTAGTCAGTTCAAGATAGCCCTATAATCTAGGTTTACTCTTTTGAGCAAGATTTTTATTAATTTTGCAGCATTCACCATGTCAAATCCCCCTCAAGTCAGTACTATTGAAAAAGAAGTTGGGCGAAGAAGAAGCTTTGCGATTATTTCTCACCCAGATGCCGGTAAGACCACATTAACTGAAAAGTTACTTTTGTATGCGGGAGCTATTCAAATTGCTGGTAGTGTAAAAGCTCGCAAAGCGAGCCGTCATGCCACTTCTGATTGGATGGAAATTGAAAAACAACGGGGTATTTCTGTTGCCAGTTCTGTAATGCAAATGGAATATCGGGATTGCATTATTAATCTTTTAGATACACCTGGTCACCAAGACTTTTCTGAGGACACTTACCGCGTTTTAACTGCCGTTGACTCTGCTCTGATGGTTATTGATGCGGCAAATGGTGTGGAAGCGCAAACAAGACGATTAATTGAAGTGTGCCGCGCAAGAAATACGCCACTCATTACATTTATTAACAAGATGGACCGAGAGGTGAAAAGACCTCTTGATTTAATGGACGAAATCGAACAAGCACTTGGTATGTCGGTTGTTCCCATTACATGGCCGGTTGGTATGGGCAAAACTTTTAGCGGAGTGATTGATATCGCTAGCTCTCAAATGCGGATGTTTAAGTCGGGCGAAGATCGGATTGGGCATCAAGCTGATCAATTAGTGAATATCTCAGACTCTGCACTTAAAAATAAACTCGGAGAATCCTTAGAAACCGCTTTAAATGAAGTCGAACTCGTACAAGGTGCGATGCCTAGTTTTGATCAAGAAGCCTTTTTAAGTGGTAAACAATCTCCTGTATTTTTTGGCTCTGCAATTAATAACTTTGGTGTACAGGAGATTCTTAATACTCTGGTTGAACTTGCCCCGGCCCCAAAATCTCGCGCTACTATTCAACGTGAAGTTTTTCCATCAGAAAAAAACTTTTCTGCTGTTGTTTTTAAAATTCAGGCAAATATGGATCCTGCGCATCGTGACCGCGTGGCTTTTTTGCGAATTTGTTCTGGCTATTTTGAAAGAGGTATGCGCTTAAAAATCTCCAGAAATGGAAAAGAAGTAAGAACAAATAATGCGCTTTCCTTTTTATCTCAAAGACGGGATATTCTTGACGAGGCATTTCCTGGCGATATTATTGGTATCCCTAATCATGGCTTGCTACAACTTGGTGATACGCTGACCGAAGGTGAAAAGCTTCAATTTACAGGATTGCCTTTCTTTGCACCTGAAATTTTTAAGATGGTTGAAACCGCAGACCCTTTACGAACCAAACAACTTCGTGATGGACTGATGCAATTAGGTGAAGAGGGTGCGATTCAGGTCTTTAAACCCATGCTTGGTGGACAAATGTTATTAGGTGCCTTTGGTCAACTACAGTTCGAAGTCGTTGCACACCGATTAAAGAGTGAATATAACGCTGAAGTTAGGCTGTTACCTTCTAGATACTCCCTATCACGTTGGGTAAGCAGTAAGGACCCTGTCATTCTCAAGAAATTCATTAATGATAACTCCCACCGCATGAGTGAAGACGTGGTGGGTGCGCCGGTATTCTTAGCGGCACATCGTTCTGAATTAGAAGTAGCTCAACAGCTTTGGAAAGATATTGAGTTTCATGCTCTGCGTGAACATGCAGGTCTAGTTTTTCAAAAAGACCTGCTATCTTAGTTGGGGTAATTTAGGGTTTGATATTTGCGATTTTCACAACCGCACTCCACTTAGTGGACTCGGATTTAATTAACTTCGCGAAATCTTCAGGTGAACCGCCGCCTACTTCATTACTTTGGCTTAATATAAATTCCATCACTTTGGGATCTTTTAAGATTTGATTGACCGCAGCATTTAACTTATCAACAATTGCTTTAGGAGTGCCCTTGGGTGCTACGAGACCTTGCCAATTATCTACCGCAACTAACGGATAACCCACTTCAGCAAAGGTTGGTACATCTTTTAGCATCGGTGATCTTTTTTTACTCGTAATCGCAAGTGGTCTTAATTTCCCTGCAGTAATACTCGGCATCGCAGAGTACATTTGATCAAACATCATATTTACATTACTACCCATTAAGTCAGTTAATGCTGCAGCGCCACTTTTATATGGCACATGAATCATATCAATGCCAGCACTTTGCTTAAATATCTCGGCTGACAACTGGTGACTGCCCCCAATACCACCTGAAGCAAAAGTTAAAACACCTGGCTTGGCTTTAGCGTCAGCAACAATATCTGCAACTGATTTATATGGAGAGTTTGGGTGCACTACTAAAACGAGGGGACCCTTTTCGATTAATACAATCGGCGTTAAGTCGGTCTCGGGATCATATTTTAAATTCCCAAATAAGGTCTTATTGACTGCTAGGGGCGCAAAATTACCCATACCAATGGTGTAACCATCGGGAGTTGCCTTGGCAATATATTCGGTACCAATATTGCCCCCTGCGCCTGGTTTATTTTCGACAATAACGGGAACATTCAGAATTTTGCTTAATTCAAGGCCAATTTGCCTACTCCTAGAATCAGCTCCTCCACCTGCACCGTAAGGCACAATAAAATTGATTGCCTTAACAGGGTAAGCCTGCTGGGCATTGACTTGGGAGCCAAAGAAGCTGATAAAAACTAAGCCAAAAAAAATCTGATAGCAACGAATTTGTAATGTATTTAAAATTTTAGGCATAATTTACCCTTTAGTTGTTTTAATTGAATTAATCACTATTCTATAGATAGGTTGCGGACAAACACAATATGAATTCAGTTTCCAATAAATTTTCTTTAAGAAGCCTTCCATTTATCATTACTTTAGTTACGGGATTATTATTTTTCAATATTCTTAACGCAGCTGAGTATCCTACAAAACTTGTTAAGATCATTGCGCCCGTTGCACCAGGGGGCGGAGTAGACTTAATTGCTAGAACAGTTGCTGACAGCCTCACAAAATCTTTAGGTCAGAGTTTCATCGTAGACAATCAAAGTGGAGGTGGTGGAATTATTGCTAGTCAGACCGTGGCTAGAGCAGCTCCAGATGGCTATACCTTAATGCTGTCTTATGTTGGCACCCACGGCACTAATCCAGCGGTTAGAAAGTTACCTTATGACGCAAATAAAGATTTCACCCACATTGCGATGGTCGGTGGCACACCTAACGTTCTTACAGTTTACGCTGGCTTACCGATTAAAAATTTAAAAGAATTTTTCGCTTATGCCACGGCTCACCCTGATACGATGAGCTACGGCTCTGCTGGACCTGGAACCTTAACCCATCTCGCGATGGAACAACTCAAATTACAAGGTAATTTTCCAAGTACGCATGTCCCCTATCGTGGAATTGGTCCAGCCTTTATTGACACTTTAGGCGGACAAACTTTATCCATGTTCCCCGGACTCGCAGCAGCTCTGCCACATATGAAATCGGGCAAACTTCGGGCCATCGCAGTTACTGGAACAAAAAGACATCCTTTAATTCCTGATGTACCGACTTTTAAAGAGTCTGGTTTCGACGGCTTTGATGGCGTGCAGTGGTACGGTATCTCAGGTCCAACCAAGTTACCTTTGGCGATTCGGGATAAGCTCAATCAAGAAATCAATAAAGCAATACAAAACCCAGAGCTTAAAGAACGTTTATTTGCGGAAGCAATTACCCCAATGCCAATGTCATCAGACCAATTTACCCAATATATTAAAGATGATATTGAGCGTTGGTCAAAAGTAGCAAAAGATAGAAAAATTTCACTCGAATAACAGAAAGTTTATATGGCCATTAATACTCAAGTAGAAGCAGATCGTAACCCCCCTCCAATCACCCAAATTCTTGCTGAATTTGTTACCAACCATCCATCAGCTGGCTGGGGTGAAGAAGTTGACCATGAGGCACATCGCACTTTCCTTAACTGGTTAGGCTGTGCAGTTGGTGCGGCGAACCATGAAAGCGTGCAAGCAGCTTTAGCAGCTATCCATGAATTTGCTCCAGCTGAGCAAGCTACTATTTTAGGTCGCGCTGAGCGGGTTGATATGGCAGGTGCTGCACTCATTAACGGCATAAGTTCCCATACCTTTGATTTTGATGACACTCATCTAAAAACGATTATTCATCCAGCAGGACCTGTTGCCTCTGCTGTCCTAGCATTAGGCGAACACATTGGTGCTTCTGGTCGTCAAATTTTAGATGCGTTAGTGATTGGTATTGATGTTGCTTGTCGTATTGGTAATTGTATTTATCCGAATCACTATGATCGTGGCTGGCATATCACTGGTTCAACGGGAACTGTTGGTGCTGCGGCCGCTTGTGCTCGTTTACTTGGTTTAGATGTTGCTAAAACACAAATGGCATTGGGTATTGCAGCGTCACAACCTATCGGCTTTAGAGAACAGTTTGGTACGATGACTAAACCGTTCCATCCTGGCGGCGCAGCAAGAGCTGGTCTAACTTCAGCTTTACTCGCAAAGCACGGCTTTACTGCCAGTACTAAAGCGCTCGAAGCACCACGTGGCATGATTCAATCCTTCTCCACAAAATATGATTGGTCTGAAATTACGACGGACTTAGGTAAGCGTTTTGAAATTTCTTTTAACTCTTATAAGCCATTTGCTTGCGGGATCGTGATTCACCCAAGTATTGATGCTTGTGTACAGTTAAAAGCAAAAGGTGTTACCCCTGAAAACTTAGAGCGCATTGAATTAAAAGTTCACTCATTAGTTCTAGAGCTGACTGGTAAGAAAACTCCTAAGGATGGTTTAGAGGGTAAGTTTAGTGTTTACCATGGTTGTGCTGCTGGCTTGGTCTTTGGTCGCGCTTCTGAAGATGAATATCATGATGAGATTGTTACCCGTCCAGATATGGTTGAATTACGCGCCAAGGTAATAGCTACTGTTGACGATTCAATCAGTGAAGCCTCTGCTGATGTGACTGCTGTCTTAAAAGATGGTCAAAAAATCCATATTTTTGTTAAGAATGCAATTGGTTCTTTAGAAAATCCAATGACCAATTCTGACCTCGAAAATAAATTCAAAGGTTTAACGCATCCAATCATTGGTGAGCAAAAAACTCAGGATTTACTCGCGGTTTGTTGGGATTTGAAAAATCAGTCCAACTTAAGCAAGTTGTTAGACTTATCTAAATAAGTGAAGGGGTGATCCCAAGAGTCTATCTTGGGATCTAGCGCTTTCAAAATCCTTAAATCTTAATACCTAGAACTTTTGCTGCGTTGGAAGAGAGAATGTTAATTCGATCTTGGTTCGACAAATTAGGTGTTGCCATCACATGATCAACTGGTTTTTCTTCCCATGGGATCGGGTGATCAGTACCGATCATAATCTGACTTGCCCCTACCTGTGCCACTAAGTGCCTTAAAGCCTCTGGTGTGAAGACGAGAGAGTCAAAATAAATTTGACGTAAATACTCGGTTGGTTTTTTCTTCAAATTAATACTTGGATCGCAATTTTGTGGTGAAATAAAACAACCATGATCTGACCTAGGTGCATAAGAACCTAAATAACCACCACCATGCGCACCGATTACTTTGAGTTGTGGATACTTATCAAATACGCCATCAAAAATTAAGCGCTGTAACGCAATCGTTGTATCGAGAGGATTACCAATCACGTTCGATAACCAGCCATTGCCTTTAAAACGAGAGGCTAATTGGGGAGTGCTTTGAGGATGAATAAATAAGGCAACATTAAGCTCTTGCGCCTTAGCAAGTACTGGATGATATTTAGGATTCGAAAAGTCATCGCCAAGAACACTACCGCCGATGGCAGCTCCGACGAGCCCAAATTTCTTGACGGCCTCTTCGAGTTGTTCAACAGCCAATTCCGGGAACTGCATTGCAAGTGAAGCAAAGGCCCGGAAATGGTCAGGTTTTTGTGCAGATAACTCTGCTAAATTTTTATTATTGATCCGGCAAATCTCAGCTGCCGTTTCTTTGTTTTGACGATACCAAAAGGGATTCACGCTTAACACTTGCAAATCGATACCCTCTGACTGCATTTTTGCAATCCGTTCGTCAACTTGAATAAAGTGCTCTTTTACACCTTTTGTTGGCGGTGGTACTGATTTCGCGTCTTCTCCCATTAGGTCGATAGAATCTTGAAATAAACAGTGGGCGTGCACATCAATCGCCTTGATTTTCTTGCCGTTAATGATGACTGGAGGTCTTCTTAATGGCTTATTGGTTTGGGCGTTTGCTGCATGTAAAAGGCCACATCCGCAAAAAGTTAAACCTCCCAATGCTTTTGCTGAAGTACTCAAAAATGCTCGTCTACTATTCATCCTTGTCTCCCTATTTAATGATTCGAATCATTGATCTTAATGTGCTACTTAATTCTTTAAATTTGCAGCTTTACTAATTTTGCTAGCAACTTCCATTTCAGCTTTAATAAATGTATTGAAGTTATCTGGTGACATGGGTAAAGGTTCCGCACCTAATTTGGTAAAGCGATCTTTTACTTCCTGACTGTTCAAGGCTTTAATGACCTCATCATTGAGTTTTTTAATGATCACTGGAGAAGTACCCGACGGGGCAATCAGCCCAACCCAAAAAACATATTCCGAATTTGGCACTCCGGCCTCAACGGTGGTTGGCACATTTGGTAATGCATTGGTTCTATTTGGAGTACTCACTGCTAACGCCTTTAATTTACCTCCCTGAATTAATGGTAGGGCAGAAGATAACGGCGCAAAAAACCAATCAGCACGCCCACCAATTACATCCGAAATAGCTTCTGGTGTTCCCTTATAAGGTACATGAGTAGCTTTAATACCAGCGTATAAGTTAAATTTTTCAGCGTTCATATGCGTTGCACTACCAACACCAGCAGAAGCATAATTAAGTTCCCCTGGTTTTTCCTTAGTTGCCGCGATTAAATCAGCAACTGTTTTCCAAGGTTTATTTGGCGAGACAACAAGGACGTTTGGCAACGCTGCAAGCGGAATCACGCCCGTTAGATCTTTTAATGTATCGTAACTCAGGTTTGGATAAATAAAGGGGTTTAAAGCATGCCCTGAAGAATGGACTAATAAGTTATATCCATCTGGTTCAGATTTAGCTACTTGTGAGGCAGCGATTGTTCCGCCTGCACCAGGTTTATTATCAATAATGAGGGGTTGACCGAGGCTTGTACCCATCACATCACCAACTGCCCTAGCAATAATATCTGTACCACTGCCTGCTGTAAAAGCTACGACAAAGTGAACTGGCTTCACCGGATAGTTTTGAGCCGGAGTTATCGCGCTTAAAGTAAGTAGTGATCCTGCGACTAGGCTTTTCAATAAAGAAAGTTTACTAAATTTCATTGCTTTTCCCCCTATAATTTTTATAAGCCTAAGGCCTGTTTTATTTTGTTAGCCGAAACATTTAAATCTTGTATTTTTTGAGGTACATTTTTTGCTACTAGAGCGCCATGGCGTTTTTGCCATGTACCCGCAATCATGACATTCTCAATATTAGCCAAACTAGTTTGCATGACAACAGAGCTTACCAAATCGTTGACCGGTTGCATATTGATATCCGATGCACGAATCATCACTAAGTCAGCTTGCTTACCAATAGCTAAACTACCGATTCTATTTTCTTGACCTAGCATCTTGGCACCCTCAATAGTTACCCAAGAAAGCGCCTCACGCGTCGTAATCGTTGAAGTTGGCGGAATACTACCGTGTAATTCACGGTATTCAAAGTTATCTAAACTACGTTGTATTCCTAAAGCAACTCTTGCTTGAATAAACATCTCGCCGCCACACACGCTCTCCAAATCAACCCCAAGAGATGGTGCCCGACCAAGTGTCCTTAATCTGCCTGTTAAAGGATGGCCATGGCCTTGGGTCATTTCATTTTCAGCAGTTGCAGAGAATGACATGCCTAAGTCACAAAATCTTTTGAGTTGCTCATCAGACAGCGCGTGTCCATGAACAATATTGATATGTGGCCCTAGAAGTCCCTTCGACTCCAATACTTGCCATCCTTCTGGAGTTCTTGCTGGCCCACCGCCTTGATGCATCGATGCCACAATCCCTAACTCTTTTGCCATTGCAAAATCATGTAAAGCAACATCTAAGGTTGAATAATGGGGTCCTAAAATTGCACAGCCGATAGTTAGTAAGGAGTTACTTTCGTAATTCTTCATTAATCTAAGCAACTCATGTTTAGGATGTGGAATTTCCCAAAAAGGCGTTTCCCCAGCCTTTGGCTCTGGCTTTGGCGTTCCGTGAAAGAAGGCACTACGAATACCCGACTCTAATAAACCCGAAATGGCGGCGTCATTATGCTCAGGGGTTTTATTGTTGTGACACCAATCAACCAATGTTGTTGTACCGCAGTTGATTTGATTTAGAGCCCCCATATAGGTTGCAATATATAAATCCTCAGGCTCAAACACTTTGGCCAAGCCGGAATGCATCTTTTGGAAATACTCTAAAAGAGTCCAGTTGGAAGCTAAGGCACGTAACGCAGTTTGCCAAGTATGCATATGGGCATTAATAAACCCTGGCACCAAAATATAACCTTGAGCATCGATTACCTCATCCGCCTTAGCATCGATGTGAAGGGAAATATCTTTGATCTTGTCATCTTCAATTAGGATATCTCCCTTGGAGATATCTCCAAGGGTGTCCATCGTAACGATTGCTCCACCACGAATTAAGATTGTTTTAGCCACTTATTTTGCCTCTAAACCATCACTAATCACTTTATTCTCCGACTTTAATTCTAAGCCGGCATCCCTAGCTGTTTCAACGAGTAAAACCGAGAAATCGATATCGCCATAACCTCTACCAACCGTTCTAGCAATTGACTCACGCGTTGCAGCTGCAGCAGGCATTGCAACCCCATGCGCCTTCGCTGCAGACATACCTAAATCCATATCTTTTAAGAGTAACTCTGGTGTAAAGGTTACTTGGTCAAAGGTCAAATTAGTCATGACTGGTGTTTTATAGCGGGTGTACATTGAGCCTAGAACAGAGTCATTAATACTCTCTAGGAATAAATGTCTTGGAATGCCTGCTTTTTCTGCAAGAACAGTAATCTCACATAAGTTTTGAATCACCACACCAAACATGGTGTTGTGGGCAATTTTCCAAACGCGAGCGAGTTCGCCCTCACCAATCCACATACATTTTCTGGCAATCGCCTGAAAGTAAGGCTCAACCGTGTCATAGAGTTCTTTAGGACCGGATGAAACCATTAATAATTTACCAGCCTTTGCTACTTTTGCATTACCCGAGACAGGTGCGCATAAATAAGCAACTCCTAAAGCCTCTAATTCGCGACGCACTTCAGCAGAGCCCTCTTGTGAAATAGAAGAGCTATCAACCACCACTTTAGGTTTCTGGGCGCCAGTTACAAGACCTCCCTCACCAAATAAAACCTGTTTTAAATCCTTGGTTGTAGAAACCATCGTGATAACCGTTTCACAGCCAGATAAATCGATGATGTTATCCACCACCGTACAGCCATAAGCTGCTAGTGGATCGGCTTTACTTCTAGTACGATTCCAAACATCTACTCCATATCCTGCTTGAGTTAAACGTTTTACCATCGACTCACCCATACGTCCTAAGCCAATCCAACCAATCTTTTGCGCCATACTATTTCTCCGTTTGTTTGCTATTAAATAAATTTTTCCTAAGAAAGGTCTTTAATTCCGACCTGTCTCTCTAACACTCTAATAATTGCAGCATAATCCAAGGAGCCATCACCCTCTGCAATAGCTTGATTCATCCAGTCTAAAGTCGTCTTTGTTTGAGTCAGTGAGGCACCTAAATCGTCGCCCGCACTCGTAATAAGCTCTAGGTCTTTAATCATTTGATGCACAGTGAAGGTCGGACTAAAATCACGACTACCTAAAGGCATACCCAATTGGGCAGATTTTGCTTTCAGAATTGGTGAGCCAACGGCTGAGGCACTTAATACTTGCCACATGTCCTGCCAGTCCAAATTCCCTAAGCGACCCAAAGTTAAACCCTCTGCTAACATCGCACTAGTTTGGGCAATTAACAAATTAACTACCAATTTCATGAGGCGTGCTTGTTCTTGATTACCTAGGTAAAACTGACTTACTCCCCAGCTAGAAAGAAGTGGGAGTGCTTCATCATAAATTTCTTTTGGGCCCGAGGCGAGTATTGTCAAATTTGCAGCGGCTGCCATGTGGTTATTGCCTGAGACAGCAACTCGCAAATACCCCACACCCGCCTTTTTTAGTAAGTCTGCAGCACTTGCTGAAGCGCCAATCGAAATCGTGCTGGTATCAACATATCTTGTGTTCTTTAAAGCTTTTTTTGCGACTTGATCTACAACTGTTAGAAATGCTTTGTCATTCGGTAAAGAAGAA
>CANFME010000055.1 GCA_947448305.1 Burkholderiaceae bacterium | reverse complement strand
GCTTTGTGGGTGCATAAATAATACTGCGCCGAGTTCTTCAGCTTTGGCCAAAACTGGCGCAAACATCGGATCAGAAAAATCTTTATCTAACATTTTGGCCTGAATAGCTACGCCTTTCATACCCGGCATTTTCATGAGCGCTTCTAACTGTTGCACCGCTAAGTCAGGGAATTGCATTGCGATACAACCAAAAGCAGCAAATCGACCTGGATGAGCAAAGCAAAGTGCAGCTAAATTTTCGTTATTAATCCGACAAATCTCCGTCGCAATTTCTCTTGATTTGTTATACCAAAAGACGTTGACAGACAAAATCTGCATATCAATACCCATCGCATCCATCGTATCGAGACGATACTGAACTGCCTCACGATTACTCATTGGGATGTAGTGTTGCGGGCCGCCTTTGACAGAGGCATTAATATTTGCTCCTTCACCGGCTAAAGCTACCGCTTCAGGAAAAAAACAGTGCGCATGGGTATCAATCGTTGTAATGCGTCTACCGTCAATAAAAGTAGGCTTGCGCTTATTGCCCATATTAGGATGACGATAGTTATTTTTAGGATCGTTACCCGCATCTTTTGTGATGGCTACTAATCGTTTTTGCTCTTCCGTTAAGGGGTATTGTGCAAAGGCGCTATCTAACATTGCGCAGGAACAAAAAGAGATGCCTGAAAATACTGAATTTTTAATAAATGAACGTCTTGATGTCATGTTGTCTCCATGATAGTTATAGTTAGTAATGCAAAAGTTTTACTCAAACCATCTTAATCAATTCAAAGTAAGGTGATATAGGGGTTTTTACTCATTTTCTAAAAATAGGATCATCCTAGTTTTTAGTCTTCCGGCATAATCATGCCGCCTTCAGGAACTTGCAGACGGATTGCATTGAGAATCATGGAAACGAAACCAAAATAACCCGCCGTGGCTAGAATATCTAGCACAGTAATTTCGCCAAAACGAGACTTCGCTTTATCAAACGTTGGGTCAGTGATTTCGCCGTCGTTGAGTAACTCTGTCACAAAATCAAACACAATCGTTTCATCTTCAGTCAGTCCTACTGGACGCTGACGACGACCAATCGCCTCAATTTTGTCATCAGCAAAACCAAGGCCTTTGAGAATCATGCCATGTGCATGCCATTCGTATCTTGCTTTAAAAAATCTTGCTACCATCAAAATCATCATTTCTCTGATGGTGTCAGGCAAACTATTCTCAAAGCGAACACTGTCCCCTAATTGACTGACTCGATCAGCAAGTGTTGGATTGCGCAGGAGTGCCCCGAAAGGTCCACGAATCCCTTTGCGAGGACCGTTAACCAACTTGTCGTAAACCACTTTTTGTTCTGGTGATAAAGATTCAACAGGTAAATGCGGAAATCTAGGTGTCGTATTCGTCATAAGTTATGCTTTCGTTTTTCTTTTAAGTGGGTTGAATATTTAATTTTTGTAAAATTTCTGAATATCTTTTAACATCATCTCGCAGTAGTTTTGACATCTGTTCTGGCGTGCCTCCATCCGGCACATATCCTGCTGCAGCGTTTGTTAGGGTTTGTTTTAAAGAAGGTTGTTGAAGTACCCTTACGAATTCCTTATTTAAGCGCTCAACAATGGCTTTAGGTAAATTTGCTGGGCCAAACAGACCCATCCAAGTTCCCTGAAACACCATATCTTTAATCCCAACCTCTGCCATCGTTGGTATTTCAGGTAATTCTGGTAAGCGTTTCTCACCTGTAAAGCCAATTGCGCGTAACTTCCCGCTACGAATAAAGGGCATCACAATACCAGGCGGCATGATCGCTACTTGTACTTCCCCGCCAACTAATGCATTCAAAGAAGGCGCACTCCCTTTGTAGGGGACATGGAGCATATGCGCGCCCGTCTTTTGGTTAAATAGTTCACTAGCAATATGAATCGTGTTTCCAACCCCTGGTGAGCTATACGCTATAGATTGATTTGATTTTTTCTCATAGGCAATGAACTCTTGCACTGTTTTCACGGGCAGCGAAGGATGGACTACCATCACAAAACCAACTCCTTGCATCAAACAAGTAATGGGTGTGAAATCCTTTAAGATATCGTATTTAATATCTTTATAGATACTAGGATTTAGTGCGAAAGAAGCAGTTACAGCCAGTAAGGTGTAGCCATCAGGATTTGCTTTAGCAACTAAATCAGTGCCAATCATGCCATTTGCGCCAGCACGGTTATCAATCAAGATCGTTTGACCTAAGTTTTCCAGCAAGGCTTGACTTATCGGCCGCAGGACAACATCGAGCGTACCTCCCGCAGCAAATGGCACAATGACTTTTATCGGCTGCGATGGATATTTACTAACATCTGTTTGGCCGCTGGCATTTAGAAATGGGTAGCCCAGGGCTAAAGAGCTAGCGCGCAGAACGCCTCGTCGTAATCGAAAATTTGGCACTTATTGCCCCTCAGGTTCAACACCAATCGTAAATTTCCAGCCCATACTTTGCAACTTCTCAACCATGCCTTGGCCGTATTTTTGAGCAATATTCTCTGCTGTTTGTGGCACACGATCGACGTCGTCAAATTCTTCGCGCTTACCCTGAATAATGACCATTAAATGGGCATCTTCATTGGATCGATTAATAAAGCGTCTTGTAACCCCTTTTGGCATTGCGACTAAATCTAAGTGCTCCAGAATTAGGGACTCTTCACCAAAGTCTCCCCACTGAATTTCCCATCGACCTGTAAGCGCCATAAAAGTTTCTTCAGTGTTGTAATGTACATGTAAACCTGGGCCTTGATTTGGTGGGCAGGTAGCAATTCCTAAACGAAATACGCCTGCTTCTCCACCTGTCACAGCTGGCTTTGGCGATAACTGACCAGGCAGCGGACCCGGTGACATCACATTACGCGTGGTCTTCGCCATAATCATTTCTAGTACTTCAGGCGGGATACCCTTCTCTTCTAAGTGGTGTTTTTTGACTGGCACGATTTCATTAAAGCGTGCAGTTTGTTTTTTCATTTCTTCTTGGGTTGGGGTCCATCTTTGCATGTCATATCTCCTTAATTTCTTGTCTTGTTTTTTTATTTTGATTTATATTGCTCACTCAATTTCTTTAACTACCTTTGTTACTAAAAAATTTCTTCATCACTTGTACGCTCTCTTTTAAAGCGTCAAGTGCTGGTTGTAAGGTTCCTGTCCACATCAAAAAACCATGTGGCAAATTCGGGTAAGTGACGACTTGTACCTCTGCACCAATTACCTGTAGCTGATCTGCTAATTTTTGTGTATCGGTAATCAGTGGATCATCCGCACCAACGCCTTGCCAAATAGGTGGCAAACCTGCAACACTCGCCAAAAGTGGGGTTGCTTCAGGATCATCTAAAGCGGTACTAGGCCCTAAATACTGTTTCCATACCCACTGCGAGTATTCTCTTGCTTTTGGTTTAAAACCACCGGCATTACTATAAAACAAAATGAGGCCGGCCAAGTCATTCTTTTTTTGATCTCGCAGAGCTTGGGCAGTACTGAGTGCAATTGTTGCTCCAGCAGACTCGCCAAACAACACCGGTTGACCATGAATACCAAGATTTTTCTGTTGTGACTTCAAGTACTCGACGACAGCAATCACTTCGTTGCGCTGAACTGGAAAGTGAAAATCTGGCGCACGTCGATAATCGATACCACAGACAACACAGCCACTTTCAAGGGCTAAGGTACGCATGGTGCGCGCGTGGGAATCAAGGGATCCTGCCCAAAATCCTGCACCGCGAATAAAAATTAAATAATTGGTAGGCTCGCCCAAAGATGGATAGACTAATCGAATCGGAATATCTCCCGCCGGCCCAGAAATCAATCGGTCCTCAACTTTTGCAACCTCAGGCAAATCTTGATTGAGTGTTTTGAAATACTCATCTTGTTGCATGCGTGCTTGCTCAAGCGGTTGAGTTAGCGGATCAGCTGACTTCACTCCACTTAATGCTTGGGCATTTGCTGCCTCTTTATAGGTCGTAAACATATGTCTCCATCTTTGAAATACTTTTTAACAAACGACTATATCTTCTTTAGTTGTTGATAGATTGCATCAGACTAAAGAGTTGATTCTGCCCTTCAAAACCAATACCAGGTCGATCCGATAAATTGATAAAACCGTCAGTCACAATCGAATCATCCGCAAACCCAGCAAATGCTCCAAACACGTCCGGATAAGCTTCACAACCACCTAAGCCAAATCCAGCAACAATTGCTAAAGTCATTAAATTACCACCGTGAGGAAACACTTGAGATCTGGCCCATTTTCTATCAGCCATCATTTCTAAAGTTCTTGAAAACTGCGTAATTCCGTAGGACTGAGGCACATCAATTTGGATAATATCTCGATCACTTCGTAGACCACCAAACTGAATCAAATTACGAATATCTTGGGTCGAAAATAAGTTTTCTGCAGTAGCAATCGGGGCTTCGTAAAACTCACACAGCTCCGACAATAATGCATAGTCTAGGGGGTCTGTTGGCTCTTCTAACCAGCGTAACCCATAAGGAGCAAGCGCTTTAGTATAAGTGAGCGCACTTTCACGTTGCCATGCAGCGTTTGCATCAACGGCAATACTATTTGGCGAACCCATCACCTCAATCGCTGCATCGAGTCTTAATAAATCCTCTTTGAGTGGTGCACCGCCAACTTTTACTTTCATGACGGTATAGCCTTCGTCCTTACGACGCTGGATTTCATCTTTTAGTTCAGGAATCCCCTTGCCTGGAGCATACCAACCTCCACCCACATAACATGGCACTTTGGTCGGAATAATACCTTGATTAAAACGCTCGGCTAACACAACGTAAAGTGGTTTATCAGCAATCTTCGCTACCAAATCCCAAACGGCTACTTCAATCGTGCCAATAGGAACAGAACGCTCAGAATGTCCACCTGGTTTTTCACGCAGCATCATTCTGGCAAAAATCTTAGCTGGGTCTAAGTTAACACCACTAGCATCCAGTAAGTCATCTGGATTAGCACTTAAAATTCTTGGAATTAAACGTGAGCGCATCTGCGCTCCACAGGCATAGCGCCCAGTAGAATTAAAGGAATAACCAATTAAAGGTTTGCCATTACGAATCACATCGGACACGACTGCAACCACAGAGGTTGTCATTTCACTAAAGTCGAACACCGAATTACGTAAAGATGACTTTAGGGGAATGGCAATTTCTCGAATATCGACTATCTTCATACAAACTTTCTTAACTTAATGGATCAGATGAATATTTAACAAAACTAGGGCGTTTTTGAACTTCCTGATACCAGCGCTCAATATTCGGAAAACTTGGGCGCTCGATCGGTATATTGAACCAACGATAGGCAACTAAGGCAACTGGAATATCTGCTAACGTAAATTGATCACAAGCAACATATTTGAATTTACCTAATTGCTCTTCCAAAATAGTCAGTACTTTAATCATTTGTTGGCGAGCGTTTTCAAGATCCTGTGCATTTCGTTCGGCTTCAGGAGTTCTTACATATCCCCAAAACAAGCTTCTCATTGGTGGCCAGCATACGGTGTTGTACCAGTCATGCCACTGTTCAATTTTCGCTTGAAGCAAAGGATCAGTCGGGAACACTTGTCCACTTGTGTCATGCTTTTTAGCAAGGTAACGCATAATTGCATGCGACTCCCAAAGGATGAATCCATTGTCGTCAATCATGGGTACTAAGCCATTGGGATTTTTTTGTAGATACTCTGCCGTTTTATTGACCCCAAATTGAAGTCCAGCATCAATACGTTGAAACGGAATTGCGAGTTCTTCAATCGTACACAAGACTTTTTGGACATTAATTGAGTTAAGGCGACCCCATAAGATTAATTCATCCATTTATATCTCCATGATTGTTATTTATATTAATATGATAGACGATATAGAAGAGTATTTACTATTTTTAGGAGCTTCCCATGATCTTTCGAGTGCACGGTATAAAAAAATTATTACCGTTAGTTTTTTTTCAATTATTTTGGATTATTCCAACTAATGCCCAAAGCCAATCTGTAAGTTCTAACCCTGCAGGTTATCCGGATAAAGTGGTTCGTATTATTGTGCCTTTTGCGCCTGGTGGTCCTTCAGATATTATCGCTAGACTTCTTTCGCAAAAGTTATCAGAAAACTCCGGTAAATCTTTTATTGTTGAAAACAAACCCGGCGGTGCCGCTAATATCGGTGCTACACAAGTTGCTAAATCAGCACCCGATGGTTATACCTTGCTGCTGATGAGCAGTGCTTATGTCATCAACCCATCTCTTTATGAAAACCCTGGCTTTCATCCGTTAAAAGATTTTGCACCCGTGGCAATGCCCGTCAGCTCACCGAATGTATTAGTAGCAAGCCCAGATTTCGCCGCAAAAAACTTCAAAGATTTTATCGCTTTTGCTAAAGCCAATCCTGGCAAGATTGATTATGCAACGCCAGGCAATGGTACTGGTCCGCATCTCAGTATGGAATTACTCAAATTACGTGGCAACTTGGATATGAAACATATTCCTTATAACGGTGGCGGCCCTGCTCTGCAAGCAGTGCTGGGTCATCAAGTTCCAATTGGGTTTTCTGCATTACCGCCAGCAATGGCTCAGATTAATGCAGGAAAACTCATCCCATTAGCGATCACAAGTAAAGTAAGATTTGCAAGTATTCCGAATGTGCCGACCATTGGTGAGTCAGGATTTCCTGAATTTGAAGGGGATACCCAACAATTTATTTCTGCACCTGCAGGTACTCCTAAGTCGATTGTGAATTATCTGAACCAAGAAATTACAAAGATTGTTCAAGAGCCGGTGATGCGTGAAAAACTAGTAGGTTTAGGCTACATTATTCTCACACCAACGCCTGAACAAACAACGCAGATTATTCAACAGGAAGTGGAAAAGTGGGCTAAGGTTGTGAAAGCGGGCAATATTAAGCCGGATTAAAGCTCAAGAGGTAAATCATGTTCCAAACATATTCTTTTACTCTTCGATTAATTCATTGGCTTACTGCCGCTTTAATTATCGGATTGCTTACTTTAGGTTTTTGGATGACCAACCGGTCGGGAGCCAACCTTTGGGACGAACTTACAAATACCCTTTATGCATGGCATAAGTTAATTGGATTTCTTGTTTTAATGATTACTGGTCTGCGTATCCTTGCTAAACTAACTTCTAAAAGACCGCCCTACCCTAGCAACCTATCTCAACTACAAATTAAATTGGCGAAGTCTGTACAAGGTGCGTTGTATTTACTTCTAGTGCTAACACCCCTGTTTGGATGGGCTGGAGTTACCGCATATCCAGCGCTTATTACAGTGGGTGATTTCCACCTACCTGGAATACCCGGCATTCCAAAAGATGAAACCTTGGCTAAGCAATTATTTCAAATCCATGGCTATCTAGTTTTTACGCTCATTGGCATTTCTTTGGCACATATTACAGTTGGATTAGGTCACCTTTGGATCAAAAAAGATGAGATATTTGGGCGCATTTGGTTTAGGCCCTGACCTTATTACTGCTGTAATAAGGTCTAAGATAATTCTCAATAAGACTACTTGCTAGAAACTTTTTATCTCGCCTTATGGTAAATTGTTTAACAAGTTGTTTGTTTCCCAAAACCGTAAATAAGGTGTTCCGATAGTGCTCTCATCAAAGCTTCAATCATCTCCCCCTACTGATAACATATCGCTCGAGCAACAACAGGAGTGGGATGAATTTTTGGTGAATTTTTTTAGTAACGAGCCCCTCTCTAAATCACCTTTACAGTCTATTTTTGAGCCCTTACGTTACCCAACTTTTGATGACATGGTCGTAGTTGGTCAAATCGGCCAAACCTTGGATGGTCGCATTGCAACGGTCACTGGTCAATCGAGATATGTCAATGGTCCCGGGGGTCTCACGCACCTTCATCAATTAAGAGCACTCGTCGATGCAGTAGTCATTGGGGTTGGAACAGCGCTGGCAGATGATCCCCAGCTTACGGTTAGACAAATCAAAGGAAAAAATCCTGCTCGTGTGGTGATTGACCCACGAGCAGGTCTTTCGCATCAGCACTTGGTTTGGCGAGATGATGGAGTGAAAAAAATATGGATTGTTGCAGAAGGTGTAACAGCTAGTCCCCCTCCACAAGTTGAATTAATGATGCTTCCCGCGCAAAATGGTGCAATTGATCCAGCGTTGATTTTAAAAAGCTTAAATTTGCGCGCAGTCAAGCGTATTTTAATTGAGGGCGGAGCTGAAACTGTCTCGCGTTTTATAGCGGCTAAATGCCTTGATCGCCTTCACCTGATTGTGGCACCGATTATCATGGGCTCAGGTCGACTTAGTTTTAATCTACCCCCAATTGAACATATGGATCAAGCCTTAAGGCTTCCAATACAAACGCACCAGCTTGGCAATGATGTTGTTTTCGATTGCGATTTACAAACTCAAAGAATCTCGCTCAACAAGGAATAAGACGAGCCAGTACTGTAGCAAACTGCTGTGCTGCATGCTCCCAAGTAGATTGCTTTGAGGCTGCTTGAAGAGCGCCTTCAGACAATCGAGATCGATAAGAAGAGTCTTGTATTAAGGTTTTCAAAGCGGTAGTTAAATTAAGAATATCCCCAGGCAGTACCAGTATCCCTGCATCAGATGGCACAGTATCCGGAATTGCACCACCCGTTGTTGCAATAATCGGCAAGCCATAGCTCATTGCTTCCGCGTACACCATGCCGTAGCCCTCAAAGAGCGAAGCTAAGACAAACACATCCGCGTTAGCATAGAGTGAATCTAATTCTTTATTACTCACTACGCCAAGTACTTTAACGCGCTCCCCTAATTGGAAGCGCTCAATATCACTCATCAAACGTTCATATGCGGCAGTATTACGTGAAGTGTCTCCGGCAATAGAAAGAGTCCACTTTAAATCAGCCAATGGTGCGAGTGCCTCGATTAAATATTGAAATCCCTTACGCGGAATAATGGATCCAACCGATAGTAACTTAACTGGCTTAAGTTGATCTGTATTGGTTTGTGTCTTTATTTGCTTAGGACTATTGCAATCTGTACCAGGCAAAATTACATCGATGATTTCTGGGTTAATACCGAAGTGTTCACTTAAATCGCGGGCTGTAGCAGGACTAGTCACAATTACCCGAGAAACCTGCTGTAGCGCCTGCGTCTCACTTTGCATCAATGATTTTATTTCTTGATCGGTTAATCCCAACTCAAAAGCTAAAGGGTGGTGAATTAAAGCAATGAGAGGATGTCGCGTAGCAAGCTCAGCAGCAAGATTGGGAAGAGTCCCTAAAGCTAAGCCATCAATAACCATCGGCACGCCTTGCGTAAGCTTCATTAACGTACTTCTTGCAAACTCTATTTGGGTACCTGTCGGGAAAGGATAACCCTCCCCGAGACTTATTAACTGAATCTGCCAACCAAGTCGCTCAAGCTCCTCAATTGTTTTCCGGTCATAAGCATAACCACCCGTAGGGGTCGTTAAGTCACCCGGATAAACAAAAATTAGCTGCTGCATTGCACTAACAGGAGGCTCAATGAATAGCGGCTTCGTACCAAGCTCGCGCAACATGAGATTCAGAAATCGTTACTCGAATAGCGTGTAATTCAGAACCACTACGACCTAAGCCATTTGCTCGTGCGGCAGCTGCTAGTTGATCAAAGATGTACTTAGTCAAAAATTCGGTGGTGGTATTAATACCCTTGAATTCAGGGCGATCATCTAAATTACAGTAATTAATGGGCTTTAGTGTTGCCTTTAAAACATCAAGTGCTAGGCCGATATCAATCACAATACCATTCTCATCTAACTCTTTAGAAATAAAGGCAGCGTCGACGACAAAGGTTGCGCCATGCAAAGCCTGAGCAGGCCCAAATACTGCACCGCGGAATGAGTGGGCAATCATAATGTGATCGCGTACTTCAACTGTAAACATACTAGTTCCTTAAGGATAACGAATTAAACAGCACAACGCAGTACTGCGCGTACCAAGAAGATCGGGTAATCGATCGGGTAAATCAGAAAAATGAACAGCGGGTTCAAGCAAGACATCTAGCCTTGGATCATTCAACATGCTGATAGCAGCCTGTAGTCTGCGTCGATGAGTCCAACGCGGGCGATGTGAGGCAGCAACATGACCAACCTGACTCGACTGTAAGCGAATTTGACGACTGTGAAATGCACCCCCAAGCGGTGCTTGAATTTGACGATCACCATACCAACTTATCTCAAGCACGGTTGCCTCATCGCCTGCGGCCATCATTGCGGTAGCAAGTCCAGTAGAACTCGCACTGCAATGAAATACCACATCACAGTCAGTTGGTACCGTCTCTGGCAAAGAAAAATTGACCCCTAGTTGCTCAGCAATCGTTGCCCGTTCAGCATTGATATCAACTAAAGTGACTTCAGCACTTGGCAAGTGTCCACATAAATAAGCAATCAAACAACCAACCACGCCACCACCAACCACCACAATTCGATCACCGGGGCCAGGTGCTGCGTCCCATACTGCATTGAGAGCAGTTTCCATATTCGCTGCTAAGACAGCGCGCTCAGAACTCACTTCATCTGGCAACACCACTACATTTTGAATATCTGCCTGATAAATTGTTTGATGAGGTTGCAGGGCAAAAACCCGTTGACCAATCAAATCAGCAGGACCATCTTCGACCAGCCCCACATTAGAGTAGCCGTACTTAACTGGAAATGGAAATGTGCCGCCCATCCATGGGGCTGCCATACGGGTATATTCCGTCTTAGGAACAAGCCCCCGATAAATCAAAGACTCAGTACCACGACTCAGCGATCCAAATAGAGCGCGTACACGCAGGAATTGATTTGGTAATGGTTCAAGGGATTCAGAGCGAATTTCAGCGCATTCTGGTGCAACGTACCAAAGAGACTGACTCAAGATTGCATTCGATGGAGTGACTGCATTGTGTGGCACAAATAATCCTAAGTGATAAGTGAAAAACTTCTGGCTACTCTATACTATCGAGGCATTTTGCATATTATAAGTTAGCTATAGTGAATAATTTGAATCCTCCTACAAAAATAGTCTCTGATTCAGCCATCACTCTACGACGTGTGATATTTTCTGTTCTATGCCTTACAACAGCTTTTTTGATGTTGTATTTGGTTCACGAAACCCTAGCTCCCGATACGCCACTTATTCTTCGCATCGCTCTATTAGTGCTCTTTACATTGATCTTGCCTTGGATGGTGGTTGGTTTTTGGAATGCTATTATCGGCCTCGTACTTTGCCAATGCTTCAAAGATCCAACAAAAATTATCCTACCGGCAAGCATGCATGTGCAAGAGGATACGCCTTTGACACACACCACGGCGATCTTGCTTTGCATTCGGAATGAGTCTGTAGAGCGATTAATTCGTAATCTGCAGGTCATGCTCGATGGTTTAATAAAAGATCAAATTAGTCCGTTTTTTCATATTTACATACTCAGCGATACCAATGAGGAAACCATTGCTACAGAAGAGCGCACCAGTTTTGATGCACTTTGCACAAAGTACGATGAGCAAGTTGAAATCACTTATCGGTGCCGAGAAGATAACGCTGGGTATAAAGCCGGCAACATCGCTGATTTTTGCCAGCGTTGGGGTAAGAATCATGACTTTGCCCTAGTTCTAGATGCCGATAGCTTTATGGCGAGTCACGCCATCACTCGACTAGTTCGTATGATGCAAGCTAATCCTTGCTTAGGTATCCTTCAGGGCTTAGTCATTGGCCTGCCATCCAGTAGTGCATTTACACGCTTATTTCAATACGGCATGCGTCTTGGCATGCGCTCCTACACGATGGGCTCTGCTTGGTGGCAAGCAGACTGCGGTCCCTACTGGGGTCATAATGCTCTGATTCGACTAGCGCCATTCATGTCGTTCTGCGAGTTACCGACTCTAAAAAGTCGCACGGGCGAACCAAAACCTATTTTGAGTCATGACTTGATTGAAGCTGTTCTAATGCGTCGTGCGGGTTATGAAGTCAGAATTTACCCGCAGGAAGATGCAAGCTGGGAAGAAAACCCACCGACGTTGACAGAATATATTCGTCGTGATTTACGCTGGTGTGAAGGGAATTTGCAGTATTTCAAATTACTGAACTTAGCAAATCTTCTGCCCGTGAATCGTATTCAGTTAGTGTTGGCGATTACGATGTTTTTTGGATCTCCCGCATGGATTGCCATGATCTTACTTTGTACCATTGCTATTAGCGTAAGTACAACACCTGCCGCTCTGGTAAATGAAAATTATTTTTTGACTTTACTAGTAGTCACCTTAATGATGTGGTATTTGCCTAAAACTACTGGTGCACTTGATGTTCTTTTGCGTACTTCGAAAAGTCAAGACTTTGGCGGACGTTGGCGCTTTACGATCAGCCTATTTTTAGAGATGATCTTTTCCTTATTGATGACACCAATTACTTGGCTCAACCATACGATGTTCATAATGCGGATGGTATTTGGAAAAAAGGGGGGCTGGTCTGCGCATGCGCGAGATGACCATTCAATTTCCGTACTAGATGCACTCCATCAATTTTGGCCACACACCATTCTTGGTACTGCGCTCACTAGTTTGTTATATTTAACGCATCCAGAGGCACTTATCTTCGGTATGCTTTTTTTTGGTGGCCTCCTGTTTGCAGTTCCCTTAGTAGTAGTTACATCTCAGCCTTGGCTTGGGCATTTTATGATGGATCGGAAACTTTTATCTTTACCTGAGGAAATTGTGCCGCCAATGGAATTACTCCCCTTGCAACTCAGCGCCCTTCAATTGAGTTCACCTAAGCTAAAGAATACTTAATGGGATTTTTTCACATCTACTATCGTGCGCTGAAATTTTTGGGCTCAGACCAGCGCCTCGGATGGGGCTTAGCATTTGCAAACGTGGTTTTAGCTTGCGCCCTATTTGCAGAACCCATTTTATTCGGTAAGGTAATCGATGTTTTAACCCGCGTATCCATTTCCTCGCTACCGACAACTTGGGATTCTGTTTTACCTCTACTGACTATCTGGATTGGCTTTGGTCTTTTTACAATTGCTTGTTCCACTGTTATTGCTTTGTTTTCAGATCGACTAGCGCACCATAGGCGGCATACCGTACTGAGGGAATATGTTGAACACGTGCTTCATTTACCTTTGGCACAACTGACCAAAACGCATTCTGGTCGGCTAATGAAGATCATGCTTCAAGGGACCGATACCCTTTGGTGGCTTTGGCTGAGTTTTTTCCGAGAGAACCTTGGTGCGATTGTTTCGCTCATTATTTTGGTACCAGTAGCACTCTACATCAATTGGCGACTTGCATGTGTTCTGATCATACTGTGTCTTGTATTTGGATTTTTAACCCATTTTATTTTGCGTAAAACTCAGAGTCTTCAACAACAAATCGAAAGTAACCATTCTGATTTGGCTGAGCTCACATCAGATACGCTGAGCAATATTGCTTTAGTCCAAAGTTTTGCGCGTATTCAAATTGAACTCAGGTCCTTAAAAAAAATTAGCCAACGCGTATTGAGGGTGCAATTCCCGGTGTTGTATTGGTGGGCTGCAGTTACCGTTCTCACACGCTCTGCGACAACGATTAGCATCTTATGTATTATCGTTCTGGGGATTTGGCTGTTCACTCAATCGCTTATCACGATGGGTGAAATCGTCTCCTTTGTTGCTTTTGCTGGCATCATCATTAGCCGCCTTGAACAGGTAGTAGCATTTGCAAATAAACTAGCAACCGATGCGCCGCGATTAAGAGAGTTTTTTGAAGTTCTTGATACGAGTCCAGAAATTAAAGATCGTCATGATGCAATCGATCCTGGTAGGGTCGAGGGCTTGGTTGAGTTTCATCAAGTCAGCTTTTCTTACAATTCGCAGCAAAAAGCCGTTGATCATTTGAGCTTTGCCATTAAGCCTGGAGAAACGATTGCTCTTGTGGGCGCTTCAGGCGCTGGTAAATCTTCCGCACTCAGTCTTCTTTATCGTGCTTTCGATCCGCAGTCCGGTTTTATTACGATTGATGGAATAGATATTCGGGACTTTCAGCTGAGCGCACTGCGACGCAATATTGGCGTTGTCTTTCAAGAACCCCTTTTATTTAACCGCTCAATTGCGGACAACATCAGAATTGGTTCACCAGATGCGAGCGACGATGATGTTCGGCAAGCCTGTGCTAGAGCCCAAGCATTAAATTTCATTGAACAGCAACCCGACGGCTTTAACACTCTCATCGGTGAGCGGGGGCGAACCCTCTCTGGTGGCGAACGTCAGCGCTTATCCATTGCTCGTGTAATACTAAAAGATGCTCCTATTTTAATTTTGGATGAAGCTACCAGTGCCTTAGATACCTCAACGGAGGCAAGCTTACTTGATGCGTTAGCAGAAGTGATGCACACCCGCAGCACTCTGGTGATTGCCCATCGATTGAGTACTATTCGACAAGCAAATCATATTTTAGTAATGGATGCAGGTAAGGTGATTGAATCTGGTAGCTTTGATACCTTGTATCAAAAGGGTGGTCGATTTACTGAAATCATACGACAACAATATGGTCTAGCGGCTGATATGAAGAAGTTAGTTAAAAACATTGAAGTAAAAGGATAATTAATGAGTGGTTTTTCAGCTGACTGGCTTAGTTTACGTGAACCCGTAGACCATCGATCACGTAATCTTGACCTACAAGCCCAAGTGCTTAACTATCTTGAGAAAATCAAAACTGTATATCCTGGTTCGGTCCATATTACAGATTTAGGTTCTGGCACTGGCTCTAATTTACGCGCCTTGGCACCCCACATCAATTCGGTTCAATATTGGACTTTAGTAGATTATGATCTAACGCTTTTAAAAGCGGCTCGCTCTACCCTACTGACTTGGGCTGATAGCGAAATAAATATACCTACGGGTGGATCTAATGTGAATCTTTTAGACCCAATTAAACCCATATCGATCCTCAAACAGAGTAAAACAATTGTCGTGAAATTTAAATGTGTAGATTTATTTAATGACTATCAAGCTATCCTGAATGAACCTGCAGACCTGATTACTGCAGCGGCTTTCTTTGACCTTGTCGCACAGCCTTGGCTTACACAATTTTGTACTCATTTATCGAAGCCCCTCTATACAGTACTTACCTATGACGGCGTAGAAAAGTGGAGTCCATCTAAAGTAATTGATGCTGATATATTGAACGCCTTTCATCAACATCAACGAACCGATAAAGGCTTTGGTTCTGCTTTAGGACCAGCAGCAACACAATGTTTAGAAAACTTACTACGTGCGCAACATTTCACTACAATTTGCGCTCCCAGTCCTTGGGTTTTAGATCATCACGACAGCGCTTTAATTGAACAGTTAGCCATTGGTTCTGCTAAGGCGGTTCGAGAAATAGCCTCTATACCATTGATTGAAGTTAATCAGTGGGAGCAAAGTAGGATACAAGCAGAGCGGTGCGAAATCGGGCACATCGACTTTTTTTGCTACAAGGCTTAATTACCTAAAAGTTATTTAATGGTTCTTCGGTGAAATTTTCAGGTATTACTTAAAGCAATAAGATTTATTCTTCATTTAACCTTTTGTTTTATATGTTTTTTATCAACAATATTAGGTTGATTTTGTCCGATATTTGTATATAATTTAAAGACTATGAATACATTAGTAAATCATAAAATAACTCTTAATACGCTGATTACTCGGCGGATTAGCCGTAGCCAAGCCGATAAGGTTTGGACAGCGAGGGATTTTCTCGATCTGGGTAGTCGTAGTGCAGTAGATAAAACCTTACAGCGTCTAACTAATAAGGGTGACTTGCGCCGTATCGATCACGGCTTATATGATCGTCCGCGTGTTAATCCTTTAACTGGAAAAATCGTTCAGCCCAACTATCAAAATGTAATCTGGGCCATTTCTAGGCGTGATAGTGCGCGTATGCTAATTGATGGAATGACAGCGGCCAATGATCTAGGTCTAACCAATGCTATTCCTGGTAAGGTTATTGTGCACACCGATGCCGTTGATAAATCAATTGACTTTTATTCCTAATAAGGAATTGTGGAGTCAATGTCGCCGTCCAACAGTAAACTACGGCTCGCATAGGGGAATTGCGTCCCTAACACGCAGTATGAACTGCCTAAGGGCGTAATTGACCTTAGGGGTT
>CANFME010000054.1 GCA_947448305.1 Burkholderiaceae bacterium | reverse complement strand
GTCGGGGCAAGTAAAACAAAATCTATTGAAGAGATTCACGGGGAATTTTTAGCGATAGATACTGCTCTAAATCAACTGCAACCGGATGATTTATGTTTGATCTTAATTGACCAAGTAGAAGAGTCCTTACAATATCTAGGACAATTGACGCAAAAAAACCACTAAATTGAAGCCAATATCAAACTATTTTTAGGTGTATCAAAAAATAATTTTACTGATTTCAAAGAAGAAAGAACTAAACGTCCAAGTTAGTTTTGGCGAATAAATTAGATTTAATAAAATACGGGCTATGCAAATAGTCCGTATTTTTTTATCCTCCCAATGTCAATTCTGACTTTTAAAGGAGGTGGTAAGTGTCAATCAATGAAACCCTAAAAACTTTGGATGAGATTCCCGAAAGCACATCGCAACATACTCTAAAACGGCATCTTAAGGCTCGCCATATTCGGCTAATGGCTCTCGGGTCAACAATTGGCGTAGGACTTTTTTTGGGTTCTGGATCCGCCATTTCTTATGCAGGGCCCTCAATCTTGTTAGGTTATATATTAGCTGGATTAGTTGCCTTTGTTGTATTGAGAGCCTTAGGAGAGATGGCAGTACATCAACCTGTTGCCGGATCCTTTGCGCAATATGCCAATGATTATGTGAGTCCATTAATGGGCTACATGGTGGGTTGGAGTTATTGGTTTTATTGGATGATTGTAGGGATTGCTGAAGTAACAGCTGTAGGCATCTATATGGGGATTTGGTTTCCAGAATATCCCCAGTGGATCTGGGCAATTAGTGCACTCACGATGATGGGGTTACTCAATTTTATAGCTGTAAGACTTTTTGGTGAAATTGAATTTTGGTTTGCACTGATTAAAGTCGTTGCGATTGTCGCGATGATTGCCATCGGATTTTCAGTCATTCTGTTCGGTTTTACTAATAACGGTGTTCCGATAGGATTCGATAATATCTGGAAACATGGAGGATTTTTCCCAATGGGATTAGAGGGCTTTTTAATTTCAATTCAAATGGCGATGTTTGCTTACATTGGTATTGAAATGATTGGTCTTTCTGCTGGAGAAACACAAGCGCCAGAAAAAACAATTCCAATTGCTATTAATTCATTAATCATTCGTATCATCGTCTTTTATGTTGGAGCACTATTGGTGATCTTGGCGATTTATCCCTGGAACGAGATATCCCAACAAGGCGGTAGTCCCTTTGTTGCCATGTTTGAGCGTTTAGGATTGCGAGAAGCTGCAGGTGTTGTAAATTTTGTTGTCATTACTGCGGCACTGTCTTCCTGTAATGCTGGAATTTTTAGTGGTGGTCGATTACTACTTAGTCTTTCGAAAAATGGTTATGCCCCACAGTTTTTACAAAAAATTTCTATTTCAGGAGTACCAAAGTCTGCGGTTTGCTTAACCGTAGCGCTTTCTGCAATTGGAACTTTATTAAATTATTTTGTCCCTGAAAAAGCATTTCTCTACTTAACTTCATCCCTTACTCTTGTTGGTTTATGCGTTTGGGTTGCCATTTTGTATACGCAAATCTGTTTTAGAAAAAAACTAATGCTTTCAGAAGTTCAGAACTTACATTTTAAATGTAAGTTTTGGCCCTATTCAAGCTATATTGCAGTACTATTTATTTCGCTGGTAATTGTACTCATATCTTATTATGAGGAAACTCGAATCGGCTTATATGTTGGAAGCACAATTTATCTGGTTTTAATTCTTTTCTATTATTTGCTAGGGCTTCATCGAAAAAAGTGACAGAGTAACTGTAGTTAAGTATCAGCGAATTTGAAACTTCCTTAGAGGAAATTCAATTCGTTGATACATGAAATGCGCTGAAACCCAACTTGTAAGCATGATGATCACCATCATTAATATTGCAAGTTGAGCGTTGTGAAAATCAAGAAGGAAATATACCGTATTGCCAAGAAGAATAAACGAAAAATGAAGAAGGAAAGCACAATAGGATCTTTGACTTATCCATATTAAGTACCTTGCCCATTTAATAGAAGATTGTTTATATGGCTTTTTACCCTGCCAAACAAGTAATGACGCAATAGCGTAAGCAAGTACATTTTTAATACTTAAATCAAATAACACTGAAGAAAAGATAATGAATCCAAAGGCAACAAATAAAATTTTTGCAATGAGTTGGGTTGGTTTATGTAATTCATCATCCCATAAAAAAGCAATCATTCCTAGACCATAAATGCCAATGAAGTAGATGAAATAATCTTCAAACTCAACTTTCTGACTAAAGTAAGTAAATGCCGCAAGCATAAAGATACTCAAGACTAAGATAGACCACTGATAAGACTTTAAGAGAAAGAAGATAATTGCAAAAAAGACATAAAGTTGCCAATCAATAGCAACATACCAAACGCCTAAAGAAATCGATTCATAACCTAATATTTGTTGGAGTAATAGTAAGTGACTTAACACTTGCCAAACTGTTTCTGGTTGGCCAATGTACAGCTGATAATTAAAATAGCGCGCGATGGTGGCACATAGAATCGTGATTATTAAAGCAGTGAAGTAGGTTGGCACTAGTCTTAAATAGCGATTAAAAATGGTAATTAGAAGACCTTTACTAGAAACTTGAGTAGAGATATTCTTGATGGCTAAATAGCCTCCCATGACGAGGAAAATTTGTACAGCAAATCGCCCGTAATTACCTAACCATTCAAAAAATACTGGCCATAATTCACGAGCAGCATAGGAGATTTCTCCGTAATTACTCAAATGGTGAAGAATAATGATTTGAACAGTAATAGACTTTAATAAATCTATTGTAAAAAAATGAGATTTTAAATTAATGGGTTGATGAACCATTGTTTTCACAAGATGGTGAACTTAGAAAAAATCTTTTGTAATGTGTTGCACGATTATCTCAACTTTGCAGATGATATTCGTGGACTAAATTAACTTCGTTTTTAGATCCCAAGATGACTGAAACGCGTTCGTGTAAATGACTCGGTTGGATCGTTAAAATCGGCTTGGTGCCATTAATACTGAGACCACCAGCTTGTTCTACTAAAAAGCTCATTGGATTTGCCTCGTACAGAAGTCTTAGTTTGCCCGGTTTATCTGGATCTCTTTTATCCCATGGGTACATGAAAATGCCCCCACGTGTTAAGACACGATGGACGTCTGCCACCATGGAAGCAATCCAGCGCATGTTGAAGTCTTTATTTCTAGGGCCCTCTTTACCTGCTAAACACTCATCAATGTAACGCTTCACCGGGGCATCCCAATGACGTATGTTGGACATATTGATAGCAAATTCCTTAGTATCTTCCGGAATTAAAACATTTGATTTTGTTAAAATAAAGCTTCTACTGTTTGGATCTAGGGTGAACATATGAACCCCTGAGCCAATGGTGAATGTCAAGATGGTTTGAGGGCCATATAAAGCGTATCCTGCAGCAACTTGCAAATTCCCAGACTGCAAAAAATCTTGTTCAGTAACAGCGCTACTTTGGTTTGTTTCGAGAATAGAAAAAATGGTTCCAATCGATACGTTCACATCAATATTTGATGAGCCATCCAGAGGATCAAACAATAACAGGTATTTACCTTTTGTAAGATGATCTGGTATGGGGTAGATGGTGTCCATTTCCTCAGAGGCCATTCCAGCTAAAAGGCCACTAGAAATATTGTCCTCTAATAAAATATCGTTCGAGAGAATATCAAGTTTTTGCTGCGTTTCACCTTGAATATTGCCGCTACCCGCAGAACCTAAGATATTATCCAAAGCTCCTCTATTAACAGCTCGACTAATGGAGTCGCAAGATTTAGCAACCTGAATTAACAGTTCTTTTAACTGCTCAGGGACTTTTTGCTGTTGCAAAAAAACTTCTAAGCTTGGGGAGGAGGAGTTTGTCATAGTTATTTCGGTCGTTAAGTTACTTAAGTTAATGCTTTCTGAATTACTTCTTTCACATCATTTGACAATGGATTTGTTAAAAGCTTTTCCAATTGTGAATGCATTTTGGTTTGATAAGGTATTGTAAACTTCTTCCAACGATCTAAGCTTCTAGCAAGTCTTGCTGCCACCTGTGGATTAATACTATCTAATTCGAGAACATTGTCGTACCAAAACTCGTATCCTTGCCCAGATATTTCGTGAAATCCTGCTGGGTTACTCATGCAAAAGGTATGAATGACACTTCTGACACGATTTGGATTGCGAATTTTAAAAGCAGGGTGTTGCTTGAGCTGGCGTATTTCTCCAACTATTGAGTTTTTAGATCGTGGGGGTTTAGTTGCCTGAATCGCAAACCATTTGTCTAAAGCCAAATCGTTAGCTTGATGACGCTCATAATATAAGTCGAGCGCTTGCGTTGCGTAAGAACTGTCAAAATGAACTAAAAGCGTGAGAGCCGCTAAAAAATCTGTCATGTTGTCACAGGCGATTAATTGCTCGAATGCCATTTTTTCATGAGTAGGTGTATCAGATTCCAGTAACATCTTTAATGCGAAATTTTTTAAAGCCCTTTTTCCAGCATCAATTGGGTTTGGACTATATTTGCCTATAGTCCTACTTTTTTGATAAAGATTTAGCCATTCATTTTTTAACGATTGTGCCAACTCGTTTTGGTATTGCGCTTTTGCCTGATGAACCATTTGTGGGTCAACTGTATCTAATTGTTCATGTAAATAGGTTTCAGCTGGCAAGGTAAAGCACAATTCTTTAAAAGCAGAATCTAAGCTTGGGTCTAATATTAAGTCCCGATATGCCTCAATCAAATGGTGGCTAGGTGTTAGATTGTTGAGAATGTTATGGGAAGCAATTTTTTGGATAGCTTCCCATCGATTGAAAGCATTATCGTCATGACTCAAGAGAAAAAGAAGCTCATTCTCATCTTGCTCAAAGTCTAAAATAATTGGGGCAGAGAAATCACGATTAATCGACAAAATGGGTTTTTTGTGGATGTTGTTCAGAACCACTTGCTGCGCTGTATCTTTTAATTCAATTAAAAATTCTTCGGTTGTTTGATTTGGAATCAGTAATTTGGTTTTCAGTGGAATATGAAACGTTTCTTTTTCTAATTGATTCGGTGATGGCGGACAAGACTGGCTGAGCAAAATCGTATACGTTTTATTTACTTCATCAAAGTGCTCTTTAACTTTTACTCTTGGAGTGCCTGCTTGACTATACCAATATTTAAATTGTGTAGCGTTAAAGTCATTTGCATCAGCCATAGAGGCTAAAAAATCATCACAGGTTACTGCTTGTCCATCGTGCCGCTCAAAATACAGTTTCATACCTTTCATAAAGCCATCCTCACCCAGTAAAGTGTGGAGCATACGCACTACTTCAGAGCCTTTTTCATAAACAGTAACTGTATAGAAATTATTAATTTCTTGATAGCTATCAGGCCGAATGGGATGGGCCATTGGACCGGCGTCTTCAGGAAATTGAACCTGCCTTAGGAGTCGAACATCTTCAATTCTCTTGACTGTTCTGCCGGAGGCTGAACCCATCAAGTCTGCTGAGAACTCCTGATCACGAAAGACGGTAAGGCCCTCTTTGAGGGAAAGTTGAAACCAATCTCTGCAGGTAACACGATTACCCGTCCAGTTATGAAAATATTCATGCCCAACGACACTTTCAATATTGGCAAAGTCAATATCAGTAGCAGTGTGCTGGTCAGCCAAAACATACTTTGTATTGAATATGTTTAAACCTTTATTTTCCATTGCTCCCATATTGAAATCACCAACTGCGACAATCATGAAGCGTTCTAGATCTAGTTCTAAGCCAAATCTTTTTTCATCCCATTCAATAGAGTGGATAAGACTTTCCATCGCATGCTCAGTTCTTGATAGATCTTTTTTCTCCACCCAGATTTGTAATAGTTTTTTCTCTCCAGATGCAGTGGTGTAATGTCGTTCGAGAGCTTCTAATTTCCCTGCAACTAATGCAAATAAATAAGAGGGCTTTAGAAAAGGGTCTTCCCAAACTGCAAAGTGCCAACCATTAGTGAGTTCGCCTTCTTCGATCAAATTACCGTTCGATAACAGAACCGGATAATCAACTTTTGAGCCACTTAATTTGACAGTATATTTCGCAAGAACATCAGGTTGATCGAGAAAATACGTGATTTTTCTAAAACCTTCCGCTTCACATTGGGTAAAGAAATTATTACTAGAAACATATAAGCCCATCAACGAGGTATTGAGAATCGGTTGATTGGAGCAGGTCACTTCGAGTTCAAATGTTTCAGGTAAGTGATGCAATATTAATTCTTTGCTATTCACCTCAAAATGACGATAGTCCTCTCGGTTAACTGAAACACTGATTAACTCCAAATCCTCACCCTTGAGAACAAGTGAGCCAGGGCCTAATCGTCTCATTTGAAGGGTTGATTTGATAATGGTTTTAATAGGATTTAATGAAAAATCCAAATAAACTTGATCAATTGCAAAATTGGGGGCGACGTAGTCTTTTCTGTGAAAGACGGTAGGGTTATCTAAATTATTCATATAGTTAATATTGTATTTGCCCTAGAGATATCTTTAGAGCACTTCAGTTCTATTGTCCTTACTTTTTCGAAATAAATCTCTAATCTTTCATTATCAACAAAATTTACTGAGAAAATTTAGATGATTTGTAACAAAATCAGTGCTTATTGATTTTAAATGAGTGAACTTGCCTGAGCTTTAAAATGAATTGTTAGAGTTTTGTTGCATAATCATTACGTGAAAATCAAAAATATAATCGACTTTATTTTGTTAAGTGCCCTTTGGGGTGGTTCTTATGTATTCATGAAGTTTACTGCCGGTTATATCGAACCGATTGTAGTTGCTGAATCTAGAATGTTTATAGCCGCTATTTGTCTTGGGCTATTCAGTCTATTTAATCGTCATTGGTGGCAACATTTAAGAATGACTTGGCCACAATATCAAAAAACTTTTGTCATTACGATTTTTAACTGTGTTATTCCTTTCACCTTGTTTACTTATGCGATGCAATTCCTAAATGCTGGTATTGGGGCAATCTTAAATGCAACTTCACCGATTTGGACTGCAATTATCGCTGTATTTTGGCTAAAAGATCATTTAACTCCTTTTCGAGTGTTAGGGTTATTGCTTGGATTCATAGGTATCATTTTATTAGTCTGGGGTAAGGTGGATTTTGGAATTGGTGGTCTAGGCCTGCCTTTTTTAGCGAGTATCGGAGTCACAATTTCTTATGGTTTTTCTACAAATTATATGAAAAAATACTGTCAAGGAATCCATCCAATTGGTATGACTTTAGTGAGTATGATTATGGGATCTTTTGTTCTAGCAATCCCTGCTTACCAGTATTTTCCGACTGGTTTTGTGCCTAACTTAGCTTGGATTGGTATGATTGGCCTTGGTGTCGGATCAACTGCGATTGCATATTTTTTGTTTTACCGATTAATTGAGCAAACGAGCCCAGCAATTGCTATTTCCACAACTTTTTTAGTTCCAGTCTTTAGTATTCTTTGGGGTGATATTTTCCTGCAAGAAGAACCGACTCTCCAAATGATTCTGTGCGGCTGTGTCATTTTGTTAGGAACGGCTCTAGCAGTTGGTATCCTGCCCATCAAAAAAGCGGCTAAGAATCCGGTTTAGCCCTCAGTTTTTTCTGTGTTATTGAAATGTTGATGTGTTGATGTAATCAATCGTAATTCATTTTTCTCCAGAAAAACAATGTGTTCACTGAGGCGTTGCACTTGATTCATGTCATGAGAAACAATTAAAAATCTCGTTCCTTCTTTTGTCATTTCAACAATAAAACTTTCTATTAAATCTCGAGAATTACTATCTAATGAGGAAGTTGGCTCATCAAGAAGAATCAATTGAGCGTCTAATAAATAGGCTCGAGCTAAAGCTAAGCGTTGTTTTTCTCCAGTGGATAGAAGGGGAGCTGGGCTTTTACTGAACTGCATTAGTTGAAACTTTATTAGCACTTGATCTACAAAGTCAGGTGTGATGGTTTTATCAACATCCTTAAGCAATGTTAAATTTTCTTTGACACTCATTTTTAAAACAGTTGATTGGTTATGTACCATACAAGTGCTGAGTTTTGGTAAATCAATACAAGCCTTTGCTGTTTTATCTAACCCAGCAATGGCATTTAATAAACTTGTCTTACCTGAACCGTTTTCGCCTACTATGCAAGTGATTTTTTCTATCGGAATAGCCGCTTGATTAATCCTTAGGATAGATTTTTTGTTATTGCGCAGGTCAAGCTCTCGGATATGAATAAAGATCGGATCAGCCATATTTTCTTTCTGCAACTGATTTAATCAAATTTGCTATGCTATTGATGAAAAGAACGATTCCCATTAAGGCAATTCCAAGAGCTAGCGCAAGCGGCAGATCGCCTTTACTGGTTTCTAACGAAATAGCGGTGGTCATCGTTCTAGTTGAATTAGCAATATTGCCTCCAACAATCATAACGGCACCCACCTCAGAGATGGCTCTTCCAAATCCCGCTAAAAGAGCAATGATGAGTGAAAATCGACACTCCCATAAAATCCATTTAATTAAGTAAAAACTTGAGAGATGAAAAGATTTAAGTGTTTGGGCATGTAACCCCCACGCATCGGCAATAATTTGCCTTGAAATGGCCGCGATAAGTGGGGTGGTGATTAAGCTTTGGGCAATAATCATCCCCTTGACGGTAAAAAGTAACCCCCATTCACCTAAAGGCCCACTTCGGGAGAGTAGCAAGTAAATACAAACTCCGACGATCACTGTTGGAATATTCATCACTGAATTAAGGATAGTAATTAGAAGGCTTCTACCAGCGAAGGTATTCGTGGCTAAAAACCCACCAATGGGTAAGCCAATGAGCGTACCGATTACCACGGCACTTAAACTTGTCTGAATGGAAACTACTACAATTTGCCAAACTTCAGAGTCAAATTGTTTAAGTAGTGTCGCAGCTTGGGTAAAAGCTTCCCACATAGATTTTGTTCATTCTAATTAAAAGACTATTTTAGCCGTTACTTTGACTAACTCGATAACTTCACAACATAGATACTACAATTTACTTCTTCGATAACTTTCGCCATATTCGCAAAATAAACTTTTTGCAAATAGAACTGTTTTTCTCTGATTTCCCTTAAATAGCTCCCCTATTCAATCGGGGGGCTTTAATGATAATTTATGAATCGGTAAGTTAAAATCGATATCTACTTATCTCAATAGGAATGATTAATGAAACTTTACATAAATCCTCAGTTGATTTTTGCCGTAGTTATTTCTGCACTGCTCAGCTTATCAACATCTCTAGTGAATGCTCAATCCCTTCAAATTAAAGATGCATTTGCAAGGGCAACTAATCCAGGCCAATCAGTTGGTGGAGGGTATTTGACGATTGAGAATCCAAATGCTACAGCTGATAAATTAATGAGCGTTACTTTTGCTAAAGCAACCAGTGTTCAAATCCATGAAATGAAAATGGAGGGTGATCGCATGATGATGCGTGATATCGGTACATTAGCAATTCCTGCTAAGTCCAAAGTAGAGTTAAAGCCAGGTGGCTATCACTTGATGTTAATGGGATTAAAAGAGCCGTTAAATGATGGGGATACCATCGCCATTAGTTTGCAATTCGAAAAAGCAGGCAAGGTCGATGTCAATATGCCTGTAAAAGCACGTCCTCAATCACACATGCATTAATCGTAAACCAAAATAAAAAAGCCCAGACAAGAAACTAATTCTTCTCTGGGCTTTACAAGCAGAAAACTTATTAGTCGTTTTCTAGATTTAGATTCAGGTCAGTTACAGCACCTTTGCTAGCAGTACTTGCTAATTTCGCATACTTTGCCAACACACCTCGGGTATATTTAGGTGCAGGTTTTTTCCAGATTGCGCGACGTCTAGCAATTTCATCGTCCTCAACATTGAGTTGTATTAATTGTTTGTGAGCATCAATAGTGATTGAGTCACCTTCCTCAATGAGTGCAATGGTGCCACCCACAAAAGCTTCCGGGGCTACGTGACCAACTACCATACCCCAAGTTCCACCAGAAAATCTACCATCGGTGATTAATCCTACTGTTTCTCCAAATCCTTGTCCCACTAAAGCTGAGGTAGGGGCTAACATTTCGCGCATTCCTGGACCACCCTTAGGACCCTCGTAGCGGATGACAACGACGTCACCATGAGTAATTTTATTGGCCATGATCGCCGCCATACAATCATCTTCGGAATTGAATACTTTAGCAGGACCAGTAATACTAGGATTTTTGAGACCGGTAATTTTAGCAACGCAGCCCTCAGGAGAAATATTTCCTTTAAGGATTGCTAAATGACCTTGCTCATACATTGGATTATCAATTGGGCGAATTACTTTCTGATCAGCTCTCGGTGTATCAGGAATATCTTTCAGAACCTCTGCAATTGTTTTGCCGGAAATTGTTAAACAATCACCATGGAGAAGACCAGCAACTAATAAGACTTTCATGACTTGTGGAATACCACCAGCAAGGTGAAGGTCTGTTGCTAAATATTTTCCGGAAGGTTTCATATCAACTAAGACAGGAATTTTACGACGGATTCTTTCAAAGTCATCAATTGTCCATTCCACCTCAGCAGCACTTGCAATCGCTAAAAAATGTAAAACTGCATTGGTTGAACCACCGACAGCCATAATTACGCTGACCGCATTTTCAATCGATTTTTTTGTAATGATGTCGCGAGGACGCAGATTGTTTTTAACAGCCTCAATTAACACCCTAGCGGATTCTGCAGTACTGTCGACTTTTTCTTGATCAATGTTGGACATGGTTGAAGAAAAAGGCAAACTCATACCTAAAGCTTCAAAAGCTGAACTCATTGTGTTGGCTGTATACATGCCTCCACAAGACCCACTACTTGGACAGGAGTTTTGCTCAACGCCCTTAAAATCTTCTTCACTCATTCGGCCAGAGGTAAATTCACCAACGGCCTCAAAAGCTGAAACGATGTTAAGTTCGCGACCTTTATAGTGTCCTGCTTTAATGGTGCCACCATATACATAAATACTTGGTACATTTGTTCTAGCCATGGCCATCATGCCACCAGGCATATTTTTATCGCAACCACCGATCACAATCACGCCATCTTGCCACAAGCCATTGACACATGTTTCTATCGCATCAGCAATCACTTCCCTTGATATTAAAGAATATTTCATGCCCTCTGTACCCATGCCCATACCGTCAGAGACAGTTGGCGTGCCAAAGGTTTGTGAGTTTGCCCCACCATTTTCAAGTGCTTCTACCGCCGCATCTGCTAATACTTGTAAGCCACTATTACACGGCGTAATTGTGGAGTGTCCATTGGCAACACCAATCATCGGCTTCTTAAAGTCGGCTTCTTCGTATCCCATTGCATAATACATAGAACGATTGGGTGCACGTGCAACTCCTTCGGTAATGTTACGGGAACGACGGTTTACGGGGCTTTTTTCATCTGCCATTTAAATCTCCATGAATTATTAACAAAAACGCGAATTATCTTAAAACCTCTATTTTGCCCTTAATTTGTACAGGACCTTGTTTTCTAGAGGAAAATACTATTTTGCCCGAAATTTTCTTGGAAAGTTATTATGGATTCGTATGATTTGATCGTTGTAGGAGCAGGTGCTGCCGGCTTATTCTGTGCTGGAGTTGCTGGGCAATTAGGCAAAAAAGTTCTTGTCATCGATCATAGTGCTGTAATTGGGGAGAAAATTCGAATTAGTGGAGGTGGGCGTTGTAATTTCACCAACGTACATTGTGGTCCGAATAATTTCTTATCCATGAACCCTCATTTTGTTAAAAGCGCTTTATCGCGCTACAGTAGCCAAGATTTTATTGAGTTGGTTAAAAAGTACGGTATTGCCTTTCATGAAAAACACAAAGGCCAACTCTTTTGTGACAATTCTGCAAAAGAAATTGTTCAAATGTTGTTGAGTGAGTGTGAACTGGGAAAGGTGAAAATTCAATATCCGGAAGAAGTACAAACTATTAATCAGTCTGATTCAGGCTGGCTAGTTGAGACTAACCTGGGTAATTACATATCAACCAATTTAGTGATGGCTACAGGAGGACTTCCTGTCCCAGCGATTGGTGCGAGTGACTTTGCTTTAAAATTTGCCGAAAAATTGGGTATCCCCGTCATTTCTACCCGACCTGCCTTGGTCCCTTTGGCTTTTACATCCGGCATCTTTTCTAAAATGGAAGATTTTGCCGGCATTAGTTTTCCCGTTCAAATTTCAGCTGGCGTTAAGAAAATGAATTATGGTACAGCTAACTTTGCAGAAGATTTGTTAATAACCCATAAAGGTTTATCCGGCCCTGCTGTTTTGCAGGCTAGTTCTTATTGGCAAGAAGGGGAGCCTGTGCAGATTGAATGGCTGAACCAAGAGAAATGGGAAGATTTGACCGCTATTCCTGAGAATCGCTTAAAAACGGTAGATCAATTATTAACCGAGTTTTTTCCCACAAAACTTGCAAAAGAATTTTCTATTCAACTCGGGCTTGCTGGCGTGAAATGGGCTGAGGTATCCAATAAAAATAAAGAATTAATTATTAATCACTTGTGTAAGTGGAGTATCAAACCGGCTGGAACTTTGGGTTGGAATAAAGCTGAGGTAATGGTTGGTGGAATAGATACTAAAGCCCTTGAAGGCAAGACGATGATGGCGAAGAAATACCCAGGGTTATTTTTTATTGGCGAGTGTGTTGATGTTACTGGTCATTTAGGGGGACATAATTTTCAATGGGCTTGGGCCAGTGCTTACGTCTGTGCTCACAGCCTCATTGAGAGTCATTCATCAGTGGATGTAGTCGGCTAAAAATATCTTCCACATTAGAAACAATCTGAATTTTTTCAAAATGGGTGTCGATCATGAAGCCATTATCTAAGCTGTGCTGGAGAAATTGGATTAAAGGATCGTAATATCCTGACCAGTTTGCCAAAATGATCGATTTTTGATGGGATCCGGTTTGAGCTGTTGCCCACACATCAAACAACTCATCAAACGTCCCAATTCCACCAGGGATAATGACAAATGCATCAGACAATTGCCCCATCATCAGTTTACGTTCACTCATCGTTTTCACAAAATGTAATTCAGATAGTCGTTCTTCATTTGGTTTTTCTGAAAGTAAATTTTCTGGAATGACGCCTGTTACCCGTCCTTGATTCTGAAAAACTCCGTCAGAAACTTGGCCCATTAGACCTCTACTACCACCACCAAAGACTAATCCCCAGCCTCTTTCGGCAATTCCTTGGCCCAAATCGTAAGCCCAATCTTTCCATTCTGGAACATTCCCAAACCGAGAACCACAAAAAACAGCAATATTTTTAGTCATATGTCCAACACAGTGAATTAAGATGAAATGATCGAAGCCAAAGGATGACTTTGTTTAGTTTAAAATACAATAACCCTAATAATATTAAATATAAATAATTAAGAATAAAAAAATGAGACAAAAACCCTTTTTTTCGATCAAAAAAACTAATCTTAATTTTATTAATTATTCATCAATCATCTAAAAATGTTCCCATCCATCCTTGCTATTAGTTTAGGCGCCTCAATTGGTGCATTACTTCGCTGGTCGTTAGGATTGATGTTCAATACAATTTCTAAATCAATACCGATTGGAACTTTGCTGGCAAATCTGATTGGAGGTTTATTGATTGGTATTGCTATTACATTTTTTGAACAACATCAAGATCTTCCACCTCATTGGCGGTTGCTTATTATTACCGGCTTTTTGGGTGGTTTAACCACCTTTTCCACCTTCTCTGCTGAAGTCACGCAAATGATTCAAGATGGAGATTTAGCTACCGCTTTAATGACTATTCTTTTGCACGTGATGGGGTCATTATTTATGACCTTCATTGGTATTTATATTTTTAAATTTTTTAAATAGGAACTTCAAATGGCAATTTATCAATTAGGGGATAAAATCCCACAAATCCACCCAGAGGCTTATGTTGCTGAAGAAGCAGTAGTGATTGGCCACGTAATTATTGGTGCTAAATCAACAATTTGGGCTGGAGTTGTGATTCGTGGAGACAATGAACCTATTACTATTGGAGAATCCTGCAGCATTCAAGAAGGCACCATTATGCACGTTGATAAAGGGTGCCCATTGACGGTGGGGAATAATGTCACAGTCGGCCATCAGGCAATGTTGCATGGCTGCACCATCGAAGATGGCGCACTGATTGGTATTCAAGCAATTGTCTTAAATAATGCTTTGATTGGCAAAGAGGCTTTAGTTGGTGCCGGCGCAGTGGTGACTGAAGGTAAGGTAGTTGGTGCTCGAAAAATGGCTATCGGCGCGCCAGCTAAGGAAGTCAAAGATGTCAGCCAAGAGATGGTTGACCGGATTGCAAAAGGAGTGATTGGTTATGCAAACCGAGCAAAAATATTCAAAGAAACACTCAAAAGAATAGGCTAATCATGGTTTTAGAAATTGCGGATTTAAGTATTTTGCCCGGAAAAAATGCAGAGTTTGAAGTAGCAATTGAAGCAGGTGTCAAAGAAGTCATCTCAAAAGCAAAAGGCTTTATCGGTTTTAAAGTTCAAAAAGGGATTGAGAACCCAAACAGATACTTGCTAATGATTAAATGGGAAACTCTTGAAAATCACATGGTTGATTTTCGTGAGTCCCCAGAATTTGCTCAGTGGCGCAGTTACGTGGGGCCTTTCTTTGAAAAACCCCCTGCAATGGAACATTTTGAATTATTAATCGATTAATTAATACAGATCATTTCTTGAGGCGTTAAAACTTTTCGTTTTCCCTCAAGAATCTCCATTGTCCAACTGGGATGTTACCTAAAGGAATTTGGCCTATACGAATCCGTTTTAAGCCAACTACATGAAGTCCAACTAACTCACACATTCTTCTAATTTGTCGATTACGTCCTTCTTTTAGGACAAATCGTAATTGATCTTCATTTTGCCAACTTACCTTTGCCGGTTTTAATGGCACCTCATCTAAAGACAAACCATGGCAAAGCAGTTGTAAACCGTTGGGAGATATTTTCCCCTCAACGCGAACTAAATACTCTTTTTCAATAGGGCTATTCTCACCAATCAATAGTTTGGCAATACGACCGTCCTGCGTTAAGACTAGCAAGCCTGATGAATCAATATCTAAGCGCCCCGCTGGTGCTAAACCCCTAGTATTGAATTTCGCATTTTTATTAGCATCTAAATGCGTTCTAAAAAAATTCTCGGGAGTAACTAAGGCAGCCGCTGGAGGATATTCTTTTGCATCATCAAAATGAGAGATATAACTGATTGGCTTATTGAGAAGGATGGTAGCTCTTGCGTCTTGTAACTTTAGAGCCTCTTTTTTGAGTTCAATTTTTTGATGAGGATATGCCCTTGACCCTAATTCGGAAATCACTTCCCCGTCAACGGTAACTAATCCTTGTTCGATATATTGATCTGCTTCACGTCTTGAACATAGACCCTGTTCAGAGAGTAGTTTTGATATGCGTACTTTTTCCATAATCCATATTATCGAACAAATTACATCAGAGTGGCTTAAAATTGATGCTTGATTGAAAATTCATCAATTTTCAACACTTAAATTACCTACCTTACTGGATTTACATGGCTCTCTTTGTTTTAAATAATGCCAAACTTGCCTATGGGCACGTTGACTTACTCGCTAATACCTCGTTTTCACTTGAAGATGGAGAGCGTGTTGGTTTGATTGGTAGGAATGGCGCTGGAAAATCTTCATTCTTAAAAATTATTGCCGAAATTGAAAAATTAGATGATGGATTGATTCAGAAACAGCAGGGAATTCGGATTGCATATGTTGCTCAAGAGCCAGCATTTTTATCTTCTGACACTGTATTTGATACTGTGTCAGTTGGTTTGCAAGAAGTTAAACAAATGCGAGCTGATTACGAAGCCTTAAGTATGCAAGATTGGAATGATGATATCCAACATCAAATGGATGTTTTGTATTCCAAGATTGATACCAATCAAGGTTGGGCTTGGGAACAGAAAATCGATGAGGTGTTGCAGAAACTTCACCTAGATGGTTCTCGCTTGATGTCAGAGTTATCAGGTGGAAATAAGAAGCGCGTTGCCTTAGCACAAGCCTTAGTCATTCAACCTGAAGTGTTGTTACTAGATGAACCAACGAACCACCTCGATATGGATTCGATTGAATGGTTAGAGCAACTGTTAGTTGATATGCATTGTTCTTTGGTTTCTATTACCCATGACAGAGCATTTTT
>CANFME010000053.1 GCA_947448305.1 Burkholderiaceae bacterium | reverse complement strand
TCAGGAGCAAAAATTAAAGTAACAGGATTTGGCCGAGTAAACATGAATGTCCCCAAAGCTCTTGAGCTCATCGCAGCTCGAAATCCAAATGCTTTAATGTTTGGCACTGACCTTCCTTCAACCCGTGCAAAACGCCCTTTTGAATCAGCAGATATTCAACTAGTTAAGGATGTTTTAGGTCCAACAGTATCTGAAAAAGCATTATGGAGCAATGCTTTAGGGCTTTACAGACCGTTAGTTTGAGCTAGTAAAAATAGAATTTTTGCCTTACTAATACTCATTGCAAGGATTTATCTGAATAATAATTTAGAACCCAGTCAAGCGAATAATTACCATAATGAAATTGCTCACCTTATAGTGAACTCTTATCAAAAATTAACTAGTAAGAGTCTTATCTTCTCGAATGAGCAACTCAATTTTGGTAGACTTCTTTACGAAGCTCCCTTTGTTGTTCTCGCTCATGATAAGAGTGAAGACCCCATATTCTTTTATGGGAATCTTAAAGCACAAGAGGTCTTTGAAATGACATGGGCTGAATTAATTCGTTTACCGTCAAGATATTCTGCGGAGTTCGCCAACCAAGCGGCGAGACAACATCTACTTGATGCAGTTGCTTCTAAAGGTTTTATTGATAACTACTCAGGAACACGAATATCAAAAACTGGTCGTAAGTTTCAAATCGAAAATGCGACGGTCTGGAACCTCCTCGATAAAGACTCGAAAAACATTGGCCAAGCGGCTAGTTTTACGAACTTTATTTGACATCCTTTAAGGATCAGTCTAAGGGCTCCATATCTCCACAGGCTAAACAGTGAAGGCGCTCTGAACCGTTCACTGCCCCCTATGAGTCTAAAATTCGTAAGACACTTACCTTAACTTTTCTTGTGGCTTACGACTATCTTTTTACTTAAAAGTTAGTCGTAATTTTTGCAAAAAATCTTATTTATTTACTTAGTTGGTGCCTTAGCAAAACGTAAATAAGGCAATTTGATGTCTAGCTCACCATACTTGGCCGCAGCTTGCTCGTCATTTAAAGCTAGTGCCACGATAACGTCTTGGCCAGGAACCCAGTTTGCTGGAGTTGCCAAAGGTAAGCCATCAGTTATTTGAATAGCATCTAGGGCTCTAAGTATTTCTGCAAAGTTACGTCCAACAGACATAGGATAAGAAATGGTTAAGCGTACTTTCTTATCAGGACCAATAATAAATACGGTACGAACAGTAGCACTATGGGCAGGAGTACGACCATCTGGTAGGTAAGCATCGGCTGGCAACATATCGTATAGCTTTGCTACCTGCAATGAGGTATCGTCAATAATCGGAAAGTCTGCAGGAGCGCCTGCAAATGCAGCTATATCTTTTTTCCACTTTTGATGATCATTTACGCTGTCAACTGAAACACCCATTACCTTGGTATTGCGTTTAGTAAATTCAGGTGCTAATTGAGCAACTGCACCGAACTCAGTGGTACAGACTGGTGTGAAATCTTTTGGGTGAGAAAATAAAATAGCATAGCTATCCCCTATCCAATCATATAAGGTTAATTCTCCCGCGGTTGAATCGGTTGTAAAGTTTGGTGCGACATCATTAATTCGTAGTGACATGTTGACTCCTTGTTAAGTAATTAATTATTCTACGCCCTATTTAACTGTAAAGAGGGCGATAATTAAACTTAGACTAATGAGCTTATTTTGCTCCAATGAATTACTAAGAAGAAAGCGATTTTCAATGATTATTAAATGCCCACATTGTCAGAAATCGAATCGCCTACCATTAGACCGAGTCCATGAAAATCCTATTTGTGGCGCTTGCAAATTAAGCCTACTTTTAGGGCCTATTGAAGCAGATCAAGTTAGTCTTAAAGAACTCATTAATCAAAATAAATTACCGGTCATTATTGACTTTTGGGCGCCCTGGTGTGGGCCTTGCAAAATGTTTGCACCAACCTTCCAAGTTAGCGCTATTAAAAATGGAGAAAAGATTCTGCACGTAAAAATAGATACTGAAGCCAATCCTACCATCGGCCAGCAATATATTATTCGCTCAATTCCTACCTTGGCAATCTTCAAAAATGGCTCCGAAGTGGAAAGAATATCTGGGGCACTTTCTTCAACGCAACTAGAACAGTTTGTCTCAAGATTTAAGTGATTACTTAAAAAAGGTAAAGTGCTCTTTTTTTTACTTTAGACTCGAGCCAGTCAGGCTAAATCTTTTGATCTCTTTTGTTATAAGATTTCGCAGCAATTTATTTTTTATTTCCTAAATTTAGAAGTTTCATATAAAATCAAATTAATAAATACAAAAGGAGAAAATGATGAGTCAAGGGCGTGCTGTTGAATCTAAGAATAAAGCTAAAAATTTATATCTGAGTGGGATAGTTGTTTTTGTTGGTATCTTCTCTTTGATAACAATCTGTTTATGGTTTCTATCTAGCATCAACTTCTAAACCAAGTTCGTCTAGTTTTGCACATGCAATATTGATATCAAATTCAATTTTTATTTTAAAAAGGCTTAAAGATTAGATCTTTAAGCCTTTTTGTTTTATGAATAGTAATTAATTGAAGTTAATTATTTTTAATATAGTAAGCAATTCCCCATGAAGCTAAAACTAATAACCATATAATTTTTGAATTTTTAATCAAAAATAAAAGGCCCTTATCCTCAATAGATAGGTACTTTTTCTTCTTTTCTACCATTTTTTCATTCATAACATTCTCTCGATTCTCTAAATTTTTACCCCAATTACTCATTAAATCATTCAAAAATTTTTCCTTAGTTAAAACCTGTGGCGCAACCTGATATTGATTTTGTAACTCAGTTAGACTCTTTTTCGTTTGTTCCAACTCCATTTCTAAAAAAATAGCTCTCTGGACTAAAAGATAACTCGCATTGGGTTGTGTAGAAAATGCTTCATTAATCTTTTTCTCAGCAAGAATATCTTTATAGTTGGTTCGTGTTTGAATCAACTGCCTTAAAAAGCCCATAAGCATGAATGACTCGTTCTCAGTCATAAATTCTCCTTTAAAGATTATTTAATGTATTTACAAAAGTTATACAAGGCAACTCTTTTACTTAACTTGTTATTTATTAAAGCTTTTTAAGGCCTATAACCACCAACTTTACTTATTAACTTTGATCAACATAGTGAAAATGATAAAAAAACCACTAATCAATCGTTAAATAAATTTTATCATTACATGCAAAATAGTGTAATTAAATATTGACATGTTGAAATGTATAATTTAAATTACACATAGGAATGGATAAATAATATCTGTAACAACATTGTTTAACCATGAATAGCCCACGTGCGGGTTTTGCACGAAAAAGATCTTTCCAAAGGAGATTTCAAATGTCAGATCCAAATAAAGTATGGCCGACAGGTCTTACAGAGGCGGAGTCAGAAGAGATTCACAGACACTTAATTCAAGGAACTCAGTTCTTTGGCTTAATTGCTGCGTTAGCTCACTTACTGGCTTATATTTATTCACCTTGGCTCAAATAATAGAAGGAGCACAAAATGATCTACGGAAAATTATGGTGTGTAGTTAAGCCATCTGTTGGTATTCCACTTATTATTACTGCAGTAGCATTTGCTTCATTCAATGTTCACTTGCAATTAGTAAACAATACCACTTGGGTTAAAGGTTTCTTACAAGGAAGCGCCCCAGCTGCAGTAGTGGCAAAAGAAGCGGCCAAGTAGTTGTATTTTGGTTAAAAGAATAAATCAGGATGAATTTCATCCTGATTTGTTCCAAAGTTTAAATAAATATAATTATATAAATGACATCAACTAGCCGAAAATTCATTAGTAATTGGTCTAGGCTAAGTATGCGATTTTTGCCTTTTGCAGATGCCGCAACACCTGATGTTCCATTATCGCGCTTACTCCGTTTATCGCTCTTTCAGGTGTCAGTTGGTATGGCCTTAGTCATGCTAATTGGCACCTTAAATCGAGTTTTAATTGTGGAACTAAAAGTACCTGCATCATTAGTTTCCCTGATGATTTCTATCCCCTTAATCTTTGCCCCATTTAGGGCCGTCATCGGCTTTAAATCTGACACTCATCGATCTGCATTAGGCTGGAAAAGGGTTCCCTATATTTGGATGGGAACTTTAGTACAATTTGGCGGTTTTGCCATGATGCCCTTTGGACTATTAGTTTTATCTGGCGCAGGTCAAGCTAGCAATGCTCCACAATGGATCGGCCAATTAGGTGCTGGTATAGCATTTTTATTTGTTGGCGCTGGTCTGCACACAACCCAGACTGTTGGATTAGCTTTAGCAAACGATTTAGTCCCTCCAGAATCTCAACCTAAAGTAGTTGGTCTTATGTATGTCATGCTATTAATTGGCATGATTGTTAGTGCTGTTGTTTTTGGCTATCTTCTCAGTGATTTCAGTCCTGGAAGATTGATACAAGTAATTCAAGGTGCGGCCGTTGTGACTATTGTTCTGAATGTTATTGCTCTTTGGAAACAAGAGGCTAGAAGGCCAGCACATTTATATCCACCCGAGCCAAAAGGTAAAACTTTTAAAGAGTCATGGGATGCCTTTTTAGAAGGTAATTATGCAACGCGTCGTTTAATTGCCGTTGGCCTTGGCACGATGGCATTCTCAATGGAAGATATTTTGTTAGAGCCGTATGGTGGAGATATTTTAAAATTGAGCGTATCTCAAACAACTAGCTTAACTGCAGCTTTAGCAGCTGGTGGACTGTTTGGATTTGCATGGGCTTCGCATGTTCTTAGCAAAGGAGCTGACCCATTTAAAATGTCCAGTATTGGTGCTTTAGTTGGTATCCCTGCATTTTTGGCAGTAATCATCTCTGGAAACATTGGCGAACCCATACTCTTTGCCTTTGGTACGCTTTTGATTGGATTTGGTGCAGGCTTATTTGGTCATGGAACCTTAACTGCTACGATGAATCTTGCCCCAGAAGGACAAAGTGGTTTAGCTCTTGGCGCTTGGGGCGCTGTACAAGCCTCTGCAGCTGGTTTAGCTATTACCTTGGGAGGAATTATTCGCGATGTGGTAGCAACGAATACAAACTCCTCATTGATGGGTTACAGTACGGTTTATATCATTGAAATTTGTATGCTTATTATGACAATTTTTGCAATGTTGCCCCTAATTAAGGTTCGTAGTCCAAGTAAAACGTAATAATGATGCTGTTTTTTCAGATACCAAAGTTTTAAACCTGTTTATTTTGATGTATGATTTATTGTTATTTACCCACTAAGGAGAATAGAATTGAAAACTTACCAGTTATTTTTAATGTTGTGGTTTCTAGTTGTGTTTTTTTGGCTCGCTAATTATTTCAATAGAGATAAAACACCAAAGAAGTAATTCAATCCAATTATTTACATTGAGTTAGGAGAGAAGTATGGGGTCTACACAAATCACGAAATATGTTGGTTTTGCCATTATTGCAGTTGTGGCAATAGTAGTTTTTCGTTTATTAATGCCGCAAGGCTCAGTGGGGTCATTCGGTATTTGGGTCGCTGCAATCTTATTCGGCGTCATCATTACTGGAATTTTAAGATTTAACTCGACTATGAAGAAATGATTTTCTCTTAGACGTTCATCTTAAATAATAAAAAAGCACGAATAGTTATTTAAAACTATTCGTGCTTTTTTTACTTAATTAACTGTTTACTACAAGATGATCAGCCTTCAAAAAATCTTGCAATGATTGATCTTTCAATACCTGATACATCTAATCCACAAGCTGCTAACAATATTTGACTATCGCCATGATCAATAAAGCGATCTGGTAAACCTAGATGTAGGGTAGGTAAAGCTAATCCAATTTGGTTGAGGTATTCAACGCAGGCACTTCCTGCACCACCTTGGATAGACCCTTCTTCAATAGTAATCAGACCATCATGAGTATTGGCAATCTGTTTTAACATTTCTTCATCAATCGGTTTTACAAAACGCATATCAACAACGGTTAAATCTAATTTTTCTGCAACCTCCAGGCATGGATGCAACAAAGTTCCAAAAGCTAATACCGCATAACGCTTACCGGAAGCCTGAGAAGATGTTTTTCTAAGATTTGCACGGCCCAACGGCAACCCATCTAAACTCAAAGTTACATCAGCTCCTACACCACTTCCTCGTGGATAACGAACTGCACTTGGATGTTTTGCATAGTAAGCCGTCGATAATAACTGGCGACACTCGTTCTCATCACTAGGCGTCATAACAAGCATATTGGGTATACAGCGAAGATATGGAATATCATAGACTCCAGCATGCGTGGCACCATCTGCCCCAACAATCCCTGCACGGTCTATCGCAAACATAACCGGCAAATCCTGCAATGCTACATCGTGAATTAACTGATCATAACCCCGTTGTAAAAAAGTTGAATAAATGGCTAAAACTGGTTTTAAACCTTCACATGCTAACCCGGCTGAAAAAGTAACTGCATGTTGTTCAGCAATACCTACATCAAAATAACGATTCGGAAAATTTTTCTCAAAATCTACCAGGCCAGAACCTTCTCGCATTGCAGGCGTTATACCAACGAGTTTTTCATCCACCTTAGCCATATCGCAAATCCATTCACCAAAAATCTGTGTAAAGGTTTTTTTGCTGACTGTCTTTGAAGGTAAGATGCCAACTTTTGGATCAAACTTGCTTGGTCCATGATATTTGATTGGATCAGCCTCAGCAGGCCCATAACCATTTCCTTTTTTTGTCACAATATGAACAAATTGTGGGCCATCTCCTTGCAAAGCCAGCTTTTGAATATTTTGTAGTGTCGGAATTAAGGAATTCAAATCATGACCATCAATTGGGCCAATATAGTTAAAACCAAATTCTTCAAAAATCGTGTTGGGTACAACCATTCCTTTTGCTTGCTCTTCAAGCCGTTTGGCAAACTCACGTAATTGGGGAACTATTGACAAGACATTACCGACAGCATTTTTAGTTGAGTCATATAGAGGACTACTAATCAATCTTGCAAGATAACGATTTAATGCACCAACGGCTGGTGAAATCGACATATCGTTATCATTTAAAATCACAACCAAGGGTAAATTTCTGGTTACTCCAGCATGATTCATCGCTTCAAAAGCCATTCCACCCGTCATAGCACCATCACCAATAACCGCTATAGCAACATTATCTTTGCCTTGGATTAATGCAGCATGTGCCATGGCTGTTGCAGCAGAAATACTTGTTGAAGAGTGTGCCGTGCCAAAATCATCGTATTCACTTTCAGAGCGTTTAGGAAATCCAGAAATTCCTCCAAATTGTCTGATACCAGACATTTGATCACGACGACCAGTTAGAATTTTATGTGGATAACTTTGATGTCCAACGTCCCAAACAACTTTATCATTCGGAGTATTGAATACATAATGAAGCGCAACAGTCAGCTCAACAGTTCCCAAATTAGAAGATAAATGTCCGCCTGTTTGAGAAACAGAATCTAGTAAAAACTCTCGAAGCTCATTTGCGATTTGTGGAAGTTGAGACCTAGATAACTCTCTGAGATCCGAAGGAGACTGAATAGTCTTTAGTAAATTAGTCATTTTTAACATGGTCAGCCCTTTCGTCCAGTACTTATAAATATCTTCGATACAATTTTTTGACACTCATCAATACTAAATTCCTCAGCATGATTAAGCGTATGTAAAGATCCGTGTAAAAACTTATTTGATAAAGCTCGTGCCAACTCAGCCATCACCTCCATTGGATCATCGCCCCGTTGAATCTTTCTCTTTGCTTTTTCTAATTCAATGTACTGCAACTCATCACTTCTTTGCTTAAGACTGTTAATGAGTGGCACAGAAGAGCGCTGCATAAACCATTGCATAAAGTTTTTCACCTGTAAATCAATAATGATTTCAGCATTTTTTACAGCACCTAACCTTAGGTCATTACCTTCTTTTACTACCTGACCTAGATCATCTACCGTGTATAAATAGACGTCTCTTAATTTACTGATTTCAGGCTCAATATCTCTTGGAACAGCAAGATCAATCATCACCATTGGAGCAAAGCGTCGTTTTTTAAGCGCTGTATTGACCATTCCTAAGCCGATAATAGGTAAGGAGCTAGCCGTGCAGGAAATCACGATATCAAAATCAGCAATCTTTTCTGGTACTTCAGATAATGGAATAGAGTCACAAGAATAGCCTTGATCAGAAATATATTTAGCTAAGCCTTCACCTCGCTCAATCGTTCGATTAGCAATGGTAATTGAACGTGGCTTTTTACCTAAAAAATAAATTGCACACAACTGAATCATTTCACCTGCACCAATAAATAATATCCTCTGATTTTCAATATTTCCCAATACGCTTTGTGACAGACGTAACGCTGCACTAGCCATCGATACTGCATGAGTGCTGATTTCGGTATTTGTTCTGACATCTTTAGCAACTGCGAAAGTTCGATTGAAAAGTTGATTTAGATGCATCCCTATTGATCCAGCTTGCTGGGCAGTCTGAGCTGCTTTTTTTATTTGGCCAAGTATTTGAGTTTCCCCAAGAACCATAGAGTCTAATCCACACCCAACTCGAAATACGTGCCTGACAGCCTCAGAAGCAACGGAAGTTTTTACGTAATCAAGAATCTCACTTTTTGCAATCCCTTGCTGAGAAGATAACCAATCGATTGTTCTAGCCTGAAGTAATCCGGGTGAAATATGCTGATCATTAGCAGCACAATAAATTTCTGTTCTATTACAGGTGGACAAAATAGCTACTTCAGAATTGGTTTCATTATTAAATTGATTCAAATATTGTCGGAGATCAATCAGAGCATCAGGTAAATTTTCCTCAGAAAATGCCACCTTTTCTCTCACACTAACTGGAGCAATTTGATGTTGAATACCGATTGTTAAGAGATTTAACATAATTTAAATTTTTTAAAAAGGACCATTTAAAGTAACGGTACCTATATTTAGCAAAATTGCTAAGCTAACCCAGATAACATAAGGGACCATCAACAAACTAGTTTGTTTGCTAAAGTTCCAAGAAAAAATAATAATTGCCAAAACTGAAGCCCATAAAAATAAGGCCTCATACAACGCCCAATCTGGACGTTGTAATTTAAAGTACAAATAACTCCATAACAAATTTAAAAATCCATTACATAAAAATAAAATAGAGAAGATTAATTTTTGTTTTTTTAAAGTTGCTTTATCCCAACCTACTATCCAAGCAAAAGTTGCAAATAAAAAGATGGTGGTCCAAATGATTCCAAAAGACCAATCAGGTGGCTTCCAAGATGGCTGTTGAAGATTAAAATACCATGGTCCAAGATCAGTAAGTAATTTTCCAAAAAAAATCACGACTAGTAGCCAAGCTCCAGCTGCTAGGATGTGCCCCTTTCGGTAAAAAGAAATATTCATGAAGTCTTAGCAATTCCGAGTAAATGCCCCATATCTTTAATAAAGATTTTGAAGTGGGCCATGGGTTTTTTGCGTACTAATTTTTTATTCATGTATGCTTCGAATGTGAGTTTTTGCACATCTTTGTCTTCACACATTTTTACAAAACTCTCACGTCTTTTATTACTTGTATACCAAAAATACTGCATTACTCCCAACACAATAAATGGTAAACGATGCTCCTTCATAAAGCGCTTTCTAGCCAAACGTAATTTACTAACTTGATTAGTTGCTAAAAACTCTTCAATCGCTTCTCCTGCTAGTTGACCACCCAACATAGCATAATAAATACCCTCACCTGAAGCAGGAGCTACCACCCCAGCTGCATCACCGGCTAAAATTACGTTCTTACCATTATCCCAGCGCTTTAAAGGTTTCATGGGCAATGGAGCCCCTTCATGACGAACTAACTCAGCATCAGCGAGTCCAATATCTTCACGTAATTTACCCACTGCATTTCTGAGTGAAAATCCTTTGTCAGCACTTCCTGTTCCAATACTTAAAGTATCGCCATGTGGGAATACCCAGCCATAAAAATCGGGAGAAATATCTTTTTGATATAAAACATCACAACGCGTGGCATCATAATCACTATTAGTGACGGCTGGTCTACGAATTATTTCATGGTATGCGAATACATAATTTGCCTCAGAGCATCCTGGAACTCCTGCGGCTCTTCCAACACCTGATTTGGCACCATCTGCGCCGACAACTGCTCGAGCATATACTTCGGCAGATAGCCCAGTACCGATTTCTGCCTTTTCACGAACTCGATATGTAATTTTCACTAAGTCACCATCTTGTTCGAGTGTCGAAAAATTGCCTACGCGTCTTATTGCACCATTTTTTCTTGCACGTTCACGTAACCATTCATCAAACTCACTACGATTGACCATTCCTACAAAGCCATTTTCAATTGGAATATCCACCTTTTTGTTTTTTGGTGAAACCATTCTTGCTGAGGTTGCTTTTGCAACTAATAGCTCATCTGGTATTTCATAATCTTTGATCAAACGTGGTGGAATTGCGCCACCACATGGCTTGATTCTGCCATCTCTATCCAACAACAATACTTTCTTACCTTTTTTTGCTAAGGTCTCAGCAGCGGTCGCTCCTGCAGGTCCACCACCAACTACAACAACATCAAAAATTTCTTTATTCATATCATCCACCCAATTTTTATCGTTGAATATTTTTTGCAAACTTTGCTGATATAACAAATAGAAGTGCTTCTAAACTAAATACAAATGAATAAGCAGAAGCTGTATCTGTAATTAGCCACCGTGCAGCATCACTTGCAACTGCACCTAATAAACCACCTAATCCAAAAGCCATCGCCTGCGCCCCACCCCATAAACCAATTCTTACGCCTTCTTTACCAGCTCCATCTAAGACTGCTAGTCGCATCATTGAAGCAATCGCTGCAATTGAAAAAGCACCGTTTGCAACACCTAATAAAAATACATTTAACTTTAGTGGCCAACTTGGCCCAATTAAACCACCCACACATAAACCTGCCATTGCAATCGCAGAAGCGATACAACCATAAACTGTCCAGAAACTCAGTGAGCCGAAATACTTCCTTAAAAAACTACTGCCACAAACAGCTACCATCAACATTCCAATCAACACCCCTGAATGTTGCAGTCCAGACAGACTCGTTGTTTGACCGACGGTGTAATTGAAAACAATTCCTGCAAAAGGTTCAAGGATCAAATCTTGAGAGCTAAATGCCAACATGGAAATAAAAATAAATTGAGTAAAGTGACGTATGTCACGATCTTTCCACATTTCAGCAATTGCTTGCTTAAAAGGTAAGTGATCTTTTTTAGCTTCTGGCAAATTTTTTGCATATTCGCTGACTGTTTCTTCTAATCGGTATAAAGAAAGTGTTGTCAATACGAAAGCAATAATCGAAACTACTCCGGCTATTGTCACCACCTTAGTTGGGGTGTAGGGATCAATAAATTTTCCAATCAAAATACTGGTTATTGCAAATCCAAAAATCATCATCAACCAGACAATCGTTGCAGCTGCAGCTCGGCGTTGATCATTTATGCTTTTTGCTAATAGGGCCAGTAAGGAGGTACCACTAATACTGACCCCTACTCCAATCATCACAAACGCAATAAATGAAACGATTAATCCAACAATTAAATTCATACCAAGGAGAGCGGTTCCTAATGAAGCTGCTGCACCACCCAGCGCTAATACACCCATACCTCCAATAATCCATGGAGTTTTTCGTTTGCCTTGGTCTGATATGAAGCCCATCTTAGGACGAATCACCTGAACAAAATAATGAAGTGCTACTAATATTCCAGGAATTATGGCAGGTAAGCTTAACTCCACAACAATGATTCGGTTTAGTGTTGAAGTAGTCATGACTACTATTGCACCAATACAAGTTTGCACTAAGCCTAGACGCATAATTCCAAACCACCCTAAAGATCCATCAACCTTTGTTGGCTGATCGATGATAGTTGTAGATGGATTCGCGCTTAACATCTCAAGCTCCTGAATGACGAATACCGAAAGCAGCGACCATCATGCCACTAACAAATAAAGGGACACCAAAACCGCTATAGAAAATAGCTCTTTCGATTGGTTTAGCAATAAAGAATCTCATAAGTCCCATTTGGAAAAATATCAAAATTAAGACTGCCAGGCTATGCCAAGTTTGATCAATAGAATATAAATAAAGACAAACTATCAGTTGAGGTAGCAGCATAATGAGACAGGCTACTTTTGCTGCTAGATCAGCACCTAATTGAACGGGAAGAGATCGAATTCCCATTTTTTTATCACCTTCAATCGCTTTAAAGTCATTTAAAGTCATGATGCCGTGAGCACCAACGCTATAAAGTCCGGCAAATAATAATGAGGGATTACTTGGCCTAAGGCTTGTTGAAAGTAATGCAGCTCCTGTAATCCAAGCTAAGCCCTCATAACTAATTGAGCAAGCAAGGTTTCCATACCAGCCATTTTGTTTTAATCTTATTGGCGGCATACTGTAGGCCCACGAAAACGCGAGCGCTATTAAAGTCGCATAAAATCCCCAAGTTCCTAAAAAAGAACTTACCGCTAATGATAGAAGAGACCAAATGATCCCTAAATAGAGACCCCATCGCCCAGGAATTCGCCCCGAGGGAATAGGGCGATTAGGTTCATTTAAGGCATCAACGTGTCTATCAAACCAATCGTTTACGGCTTGGCTTGAAGCACAAACCAAAGGACCTGTCAAAATGATGCCAAGCAGTACAACTTGCCAATTCTCACTAAAAGGTTGGCCTGAACTAATTGCTCCACAAGTGAAGGCCCACATGGGTGGGAACCATGTAATAGGCTTCAGTAATTCGATGAACGCTGGCAATTTCATGTTTGTATTTTTTAATTTACGACTAATGTGTAAATTAAATTTTACACTTAATCTTAAAAAATACCATGAAAAATACTAAGGATTTTCCCTAGTAGTACTTAGAATTACGAAAAAAGATTTCTTTTATACGGGTGACGTCTTTTGCAAGCCTTTAGGCATTGAAAAAACTGTATTTTCCACAATACCTGGCAGCGTCTTTACAACGCGTAAGCCATAATTGCGGACGACGGAGATAATCTCTTGGGTTAAGTTTTCCGGAGCAGATGCTCCTGCAGAGATACCTACCCTCTTTTTATCTAAGAACCATTCAGGTCTTACCTGAAGTGGATCATCAACTAGATATGCTGGAACACCCATCTTAGCGGCTAGTTCTCTCAGTCGATTAGAGTTTGAGCTATTAGCGCTGCCAACCACTAACATCACATCCACCAAAGGAATTAGCTCTTTTACTGCATCTTGACGATTTTGTGTAGCGTAACAAATATCTTGTTTTTTAGGTTCTACAATATTACTAAAATTTGCCTTTAATGCAGTAATAATCTCTTTTGTCTCATCAATAGATAAAGTAGTTTGAGTCACATAGGCGACTTGCTGATCAGACAACAAGGGTAACAGAGCAATATCCTCCACTTTTTCAACTAAATAAATATTTTCTTTGACTTGTCCCATCGTTCCATCCACCTCAGGATGGCCTTGATGACCAATCATCACAATCGGTATCCCTGCGGCATATAATTTTTGAACTTCAACATGAACTTTATTAACCAAAGGGCAAGTTGCATCAAAAATGCGTAAGTCTCGTAAGCTCGCTAAATATTTAATTTCGGCTGAAACACCATGTGCACTAAAAATAAGCGTTGAACCATCAGGTACCTCAGATAGTTCTTCAATGAAAATAGCACCTTCACTACTTAATTCTGCAATCACTCTTGCATTATGGATAATTTGATGTCGTACATAAATGGGTGTACCAAATTGGCGTATCGCCTCTTTCACAATTTGAATAGCTCGGTCTACTCCAGCACAAAAACCTCTGGGTTGAGCAAGCAAGATGTCAGCGTCTAAATGTCCCATAATTTACCCTTCTTCGCGAAAGCCCCACTTCCATAAAAATTCAAGTTGAAACGGTATCACCAAAAAGAGATGTTCAACAATCGCAAGCGTCAATAGGGTCGCAAGAATTCCATTAGATGCCATCTCAAAAGAGGCCGTACCTTCAGTCAATACTCCAGTCCATAAGGGAACTACAAATAAGCCAGATGCCAGTAATGAAATGGGCATCAAATAATTCATGGATCGACGACGAAAATAGGTCTGCAAATACTTTAAGTGCTTAGGCAGAAAGTTTTCATTGAGGTTGAGTACACCAAAGAAAATATTTAACTTAGCACTTTGTCGCATCAGCCAAAGAATGACAAAAGTCCAAAAGCCGGTAAGGTTTTCTGAATTCCAGCTACAGGCTGCAACGCCAATAAAAAGCAACAACAAAGCCAACTCATGATGATTAAGTGCCTCAAAGGCATATCGAGCACGCGCCCAACCTTTAGCTCCGTCTGGACATGCCGTTCTTCTTGACCCTGTAACGTATCCCAATAAAAAGGCAATTTCTTGCCAAGCCCAAATTAATAAGGAACAACAAAATGCACAATATGCAGCTGCAACGGATGTTGATTGACCACTAACATTCAAACCCCAAAATGCGGCGAGTAAAACGGCAGTATTGACCGCCATTATCCATTTAAAATACTTTGGAGAAAGGCGGTCAAGCCATAAAATAAAGCCCGTACTAAACCACCATACAAAGATGGTAAATAAAAAAGGAAACAACACACCTTTCATTCAGAGTACTTTCTACCAAATAGGCTTTAAGCGGAAATCCACTTTTAATTCATTTGGAACAACTGGAATTAGATACAAACTTACGAATGTTGCACCTGCTTGAATAGCTGTAGCAAAACGTTTCACTTTTGACAAGATACCAGGCAGTTCTTTATATTCTTCCATCCGATCGGATAACTCTCTTAATTTATCAAACTTATCCCAAACTTTTTGATTGTCTAAATCAATCGTAAATGGAAATACCTGTTTTGTAATTTCAGATGTCAAATGCAACACCTCTTTATCGTATTGCGTTGGCGAAACACCCAAAGCTTTATGAAACTCAACCCGTGAATGATCTCTAACATACATGGTTGCATAGACTGCAAGTAAAAAGAATCGAATCCAAAGCTTATTTACGCCTGATAATAATTTCGGGTCAGAGCGCATCAATACAGCAAACGCTTCGCCATGACGAAATTCATCATTACACCATTTATCAAACCACAAAAATATTGGGTGAAAACGAATCTTTGGATTCTGATCCACGATTCGGAAAATCTTGATATATCTTGCATAACCAATCTTTTCAGATAAGTAAGTTGCATAAAAAATAAACTTTGGCTTAAAAAAAGTATATTTTTTAGTTCTTGCTAAAAATCCTAAATCAATGCCAACTCCAAAATCTTTTAACCATTGATTAATAAAACCAGCATGACGGCTCTCATCACGGGCCATGTATCCAAATAGTTCTTTGAGATCAGGGTTTTTAACTTTCTTTTTAATTTCAGCATAAAGAACGCAGCCAGAGAATTCAGAAGTGATCGAACTAATCATAAAGTCCAAAAACTCTTGATAAAGACCATCAGGCAATTCTGAGTAGTCATTGAGCATATTTTCAGGACGTTGGAAATGAGACTGGTTTGGATCAGCCTCAAATTCCTTCATTAGCTTATTCCACTCACCACGCATACTCTCAATATTCATTCGATCCATTTCTTCGAAATCAGTGGTATAAAAACGTGGACTTAAGACAGTATTTTCTAATGCTTTATCAGTGGTTAGATTAATTGGAAAATCATCTTTAAATTCTGGGGCTAAGGTATTCATAAATTCTCCTTTTTATAATGACTTCTTTTGCAAGTTTAATTCCCTTGCGCGCTGTTTTGAAAATCGTGTTGATGAAAAACTTACTTCATAAAGCATGGTTATTTCGAAACGAGAGAAAGTTCTAATAAACCATCTCTTCAAACTGCTAGCTTTAAAATAAGAAGCCTTGCCTGTAACTCGTCTTTTTTGACCATATGGTAAGTCTACTGGAACTTGATGCAATTGAATAGCGTCTCCAGGTCCGATATCAACACCTTCTATATCAACGTGGGCATACAAGTCTTCCCAGGTATTTGACATCTCTAAAGAGTAGTTTACTTGTTTGGACATTTTGATCCCTATGAATTGCTGTTTTTCATAAACACTTTAAAGCTTTCGACATTGATTGAACCAAAAGACTCTAATTCAATTTGAGTATTCGTTAATGGGTCTAATAAAACGAGTCTGCCATCATTAAAAGACATCAAATTGACCGGTTCCTCTTTCCCTAGTCCGCGGATCCGTCTTTCACGAGCAACTGTCCTTAAAATTCCTCTAATAAATCCAGCTTCGCCCTGTACAACATC
>CANFME010000052.1 GCA_947448305.1 Burkholderiaceae bacterium | reverse complement strand
AGCAACTTGTACTGGACTGCACGGCGCCAACCGCTTAGCTAGTAACTCTTTATTAGAGTGTGTGGTGATTGGAAAATCAACGGCTAAAAAAATCTTAGATGAACCAGAATCAACGATTCCGCAAGTGAAGCAATGGGATGATAGTCAAGTAGAAGATGCTGATGAAATGGTTGTGATTTCGCATAATTGGGATGAATTACGTTCACTGATGTGGAACTATGTCGGCATCGTTAGAACGACACGAAGACTGGAACGTGCCTTGCACCGAATTGACTTTTTAGAAACAGAAGTGAATGAGTATTACTCTAACTTTAAGGTCAATCGGGATTTAATTGAACTACGAAACTTATTGGTTTGCGCCGAGTTAATTGTTCGTTCTGCGCTAGCAAGAAAAGAAAGTCGAGGATTGCATTACACCAGAGATTATCCTGATACCTTTGCTGTATCCTACCCTACTATTCTTACTCCGATTCGTAAGAAAGATGGTATTAAAGTGGCTTAAGAGATTTAGTTGTTACTCTCAATGCGAGCAATCACTCGCATTGAGTAATCGATTGCTTCAACATTTTTTGTTAGTTTTCCACTAGAAATCCGGTCAACGCCCGTCATCGCAATTTTTCTTAATTGCTCAATATCCACGCCACCAGAAACCTCTAATAGCGCGCGCCCTTGATTAATTTTCACTGCTTGTTGCATTTGCTCCAAACTAAAATCATCAATTAGGATACTATGTGCTCCAGCTGCGAGGGCTTCTTCCATTTCCTCAAGCGATTCAACTTCTATTTGAATACTTACTTTTGCGTTTAAGGCAATAGCAGCTTTGACAGCAGCAGTGATACTACCGGCCGCCATAATGTGATTTTCTTTAATTAAGATACCGTCCCATAGCGCCATGCGGTGGTTTTGCCCACCACCAACTCTGACGGCGTATTTTTGTGCTTGACGCAAACCAGGGAGTGTTTTCCTAGTGTCTAACATCTTGCATCCCCGAGGGTTTACTTTGATGTCGGCGATGGCTTGCACATAGGAGTGAGTCACTGTTGCCACATAAGATAATGTTTGCAAGAAATTTAGCGCTGGACGCTCTGCGGAGAGGATTGATCGCCCGTTACTTGTAATGGTACAAACAACTGCTTGATTGGGCATGACATCACCTTCCTCAAAATTCCATTCAATCTTTGCTTGAGAATCAAGTTTTAAAATACATCTATCAAACCAAGGCCTGCCACATAGAACGGCATGATCTTGTTTGACGATAACATGTGCTTTAACGATTTCATCGCTAGGAACTAACATTGCTGTCCAATCACAGACACCAATATCTTCTAAAAGAGCGTCATTTACATTCCGCTCAATGGCTTGTTCGAGAGTTTCGTTATATGAAAACATAGATTAGTCTTTAAAAAAATAATGGAATTAAGCAGCGCCGATGTTTTTTACAAAACCATGCTGAGCTTGAGCTAACAAGTCAGGATGGTTTTTTGTGAAGTCCAGCATCCGTTCAATACAAGCTTGCGCTTTACTGCGAGTAGCTTCCTCAACGGTAATTTCACCAGCACCCTGTTCTAAACAGTTTAATAAATTAGCTAGCCCATTCATGGCCATCCAAGGGCAATTGGCACAACTTTTACAAGTGGCACTTTGACCTGCTGTTGGAGCCTCGATCAGTACCTTATTCGGAGCTAATTGACGCATTCGGTGCAAAATACCCTGATCTGTGGCGACAATATATTCAGTCGCAGTACCTTCAACCACTGCTTTTAGCATGGCTGCGGTCGATCCCACAACGTCAGCCACGGCAACGACGCTAGCAGGTGATTCTGGGTGAACTAGGACTTGTGCATGAGGATGCAGTTGTTTTAATAGTACGAGTTCTTCTGCCTTGAATTCGTCATGAACTATGCAAGCGCCATCCCACAGAATCATATCGGCGCCAGTTTGTTCTTGAATATACTTACCAAGATGACGATCCGGTGCCCATAAGATTTTTTTGTTTTGTTTTTTTAACTCATAAACAATGGCAAGAGCGCAAGAACTAGTAACCATCCAGTCCGCTCTCGCCTTCACAGCTGCGCTAGTGTTGGCATAGACGACGACCGTTCTATCGGGATGGGCGTCACAAAACTGGTTAAATGCATCACTTGGACACCCTAAATCAAGGGAGCATGTTGCATCGAGATCTGGCATATAAACATGTTTTTGAGGAGATAAAATCTTCGAGGTCTCACCCATAAATCGAACACCAGCCACGATTAATTTTTGTGCTGGATGGTCTTTGCCAAACCGAGCCATTTCAAGAGAATCAGCGACACAACCACCCGTTTCAAGCGCGAGATCTTGAATATCACCATCTACATAATAGTGCGCGACGATTACAGCGTTTTGTTCTTTTAAAAGACGCTTGATTTTTTCTTTAGTATTCGATTTTTCTATCGCACTCAGTGGCGCAGGTGTCTTTGCCCAAGCACTAGAGATACAAGTAGGGCCATCGACACTAGGTAATGAAAAATCGTAGCTAACAGGTTGCAATGTTGAAATTGAAGTCATAAGATCTCTGATTTTATTTAGAAAAATCCATCAAATCTCATTTTCTCATGACTTCACAACTTCCATTTATTTCTAAAATGGTAATTTTGCATCTGGTTTAGCCGCTAAGACGGCCTTTTTGAAATCTGCTTGAATTCGTGCAATCGCCACTTCTGTATCTGCTTCAAACCGCATAACAACTACCGGGGTAGTGTTAGAGGGTCTCGCTAAGCCAAATCCGTCCGCATATTCAACCCGTACACCGTCAATCGTATTAATCGTCAAAGCACCTTCAAATTTAGCATTTGCCTTGATGGTTTCTAATAAAGTAAACGGTTCACCTTCCGCACAAGGAATCTGCAACTCTGGGGTACAAATGGCATTCGGCAAGTTATTCAACGTGGCATTTGGATCTTCTTCTTGGGATAAGATTTCCAATAAGCGCGCACCAGTATATAAACCATCATCAAAACCGTACCAACGATCTTTGAAGAAGATATGACCGCTCATTTCGCCGGCTAGTGGAGCGCCAGTTTCTTTTAGCTTGGCCTTAACCAGAGAATGTCCCGTTTTCCACATAGTTGGTTTACCGCCGAGTTGCTCGACCCAAAGACCTAAATTTCGAGTACATTTCACATCATAGATAATCTCTGCACCAGGATTGCGAGATAAAACATCTTTAGCAAATAGCATCATTTGACGATCTGGGAAAATGACAGAGCCATCTTTTGTAACCACACCTAAACGATCGGCATCGCCGTCAAAGGCGAGGCCAAGTTCAGCATCCGATTTGGTTAACTCAACCATTAAATCTTGTAAATTTTCTAAATGGGCTGGATCTGGATGATGATTTGGGAAGTTACCATCCACTTCACAAAATAATTCAGTCACCTCACACCCTAAGGCACGGAATAATTTACCAGCAAAATCTCCACCTACCCCATTACCGCAATCGACCACAATCTTCATCGGGCGCTTGAGTTTTACGTCACTGGTAATTCTTTCTAAATAAGTCGGGAAAATATCATAATCTTCCCTACTACCAGAAGCTTTCGGTGCAATGTTCTGATCAACGATCCGTTGATAGAGCGCTTTAATTTGTTCACCATAAATTGCTTGTCCACCTAAAACCATCTTGAAGCCGTTATAGTCAGGCGGGTTATGACTGCCTGTGATCATAATTCCTGATTTTGCTTGCACTCCACGAATCGGTACATTGGTACCAAAGTAAACCATTGGTGTTGCAACAACACCTAAATCAATGACTCTTAAGCCAACCGACATCAGTCCTTCAGTTAAGCCTGACATCAGATCGGGGCCTGACAAACGACCATCACGACCTACAACAACTGTAGTTTCTCCCATTTCAACCATACAAGAACCAAAGGCCTGGCCGATTTGCATCGCCACGTTACGATCTAATGTTTTATCGATAATGCCTCTGATATCGTAGGCTTTAAAAATCGAAGGAGAGAGTGGCAGCATAAATTTCCTAATAAAAATATAAAAATAAGTTAGACGCGATTAAACCACTGAATACGCGCTTTGGTAATATCGTCAAATACTTCAAGAAGTTCTGTATCAGTAGGATTAGCGAGAGCATGATCAATCGGCTTGGCTAGTTTTTTACCCAACTCAACTCCAGGCTGATCAAAGGAGTTCACACCGTATAAAACACCTAGACAGAAAGTGCGATGTTCATATAAAGCCATTAAGGCACCTAAGTTGTAGGCATCTAAACGGTCCAACCAAATCAAAGTATTCGGTCTATTTCCTGAGTAACTTTGGTTTTGGTCCGTTGGGTGTTGGTATCCTTTGGCTAAAGCCTGAGATTGAGCTAAGCAATTAGCAATTAATTGGCGATGATGTTCTTGCGCACAAGGTAAGTCACTAAGAGGTGCTTTAACCGCAATAAAGTCAACGGGAACTACTTGCGTGCCTTGATGGAGCATTTGAAAGTAAGAGTGTTGAGAATTGGTTCCAGATGAGCCAAATACACAAACTGAGCTGATTTCAACCGGCTTTTGATCTAGCCCGTGCGTCTTGCCATTACTTTCCATTTCTAATTGTTGCAGCCAAGTAGGAAATAAATTGAGGGCCTGCGCGTAAGGAATAACAGCCTGTGCTTTCGAACCACGCTTTAACTGGTTACGAAATAAAGTGAGAGCTAAAGCTAAGGGTTGATTTTGTTCGATGGGGGCATGTAAAAAATGTTGGTCCATCGCATGCGCACCAGCTAAGAACTTTTTGAAGGTATCAAATCCGAATTTTAAAGCAATTGGCAATCCAACTGCGGACCAAACTGAAAACCTACCACCAACCCAATCCCAAAAAGGTAAGATATTTTCTTCTTTAACCCCAAAAGTTAAGGCTTCACTCGTGTTTGCTGTCACAGCATAAAGTAGGTTTGAAATTTGGGTTTTAGTAACTTTTGCCTCAGTTAGCCACTTGATGACTGACTGCGCATTTTGCATCGTTTCTAAAGTGGTAAATGTCTTTGAAACAATAATGACTCGGGTACTTTGCGGTCTGGCGCGAGCTAGAGTACGTGCCAAGTCAGCACTATCAATATTCGATAAAAAATGAACATTAACTGGCGTTTTAGCTAGGGAATCATCCGACCATAATGCATCACAAACCAATCGTGGTCCGAAATCAGAGCCACCAATACCAATATGAATAATGTCAGTAATGCCGACAAATTTATTACAACACTGCTCAATTTGACGCCAAACAGACTGTATTGCTGGCATGATATCTTGATCGTCAACTAAAACTGGACTGCCACTTAAGTTACGTAAAGCGGTATGTAGAACTGCACGGTTTTCAGATTGGTTGATTTTCTGGCCAGAAAAAAAAGCATGCCTTTTTGCAGAAAAGCCTTTTTTTTCAACAATATCAAACAACTCTTGCCATTGAAAACTATTGATTCCTTGATATAGGGTGTCAACGTACAGGGGAGAATCGAATTTATTTTCAGTATTTATCATGTGGGTTATTCTAACAATTGAATGTTGCTAGTAATTGAATTGTAAAGATTAATTGGTGCGGTTGAATAATAAAATGTAGTAAATATTTACTGTATTTACTAATTTAACAGCAATTTATTTATTTTTATCGCTATAATAGCTGACTGTAGTGCAAACCAATTATCGATTTATTCAATGATTATCCTACGCGGGAAGCTTGGCAGAGCGGTTGAATGCATCAGTCTTGAAAACTGACGAGGATTAACGTCCTCCGTGAGTTCGAATCTCACAGCTTCCGCCACCAATTTTAGTGCTTGAATACTCTCATTAGGCTGCGAAGGCCTCTTTGAGGGGATATGGTTTTACTAGAACATCCGCTGGCAAATTAAGTTGATTAACTAATTTACGAATCATCTCAAGAGTTAATGGCCGTGATCGGTTTAATATGTCTGAAACTCTTCCTCTTGGTCCAATCATTGGCTCTAAATCTTTTCTGGTAAGACCTCGGTTTTCCATGACTTGCTCAAGAAATTGTATTGGGTCAGGGTCATGAATTGGGTAATGTATTTTTTCGTATTGCTCTACAAGTAAACTCAGAACTTCTAGGCGATCACTATCTAGAGATTTTGGTGGGGCATTCCAAAGCTTTTCAATTTTGCTTAATGCGGTTAGATAATCTTTTTTGGTGTGAATTGGGCGAATTTCCATATATATGCTCTCTAAATTTTTACGACGTCTATTTTGTCGTATTCAATATGCGTCCCTATGAATCTAATAAACATTAAACCTTTATCGTATCTAACCATGACAACCAATCGATAATCATTTCCTTTGACATTAAAAATGACTCTGTTATTTCCAGTAAAACTAGTATTTCTAAAAGCTTCTTTGATTTGCGATGGGGATTTCCATTGAGCGCGACTTGCTAATGCATACCAGCTTCTAAGAGGAATTTCAGCATTGGGATGTTTTATCCAAAATACTCGAAGAGTTGATAGAGCAATGATTCGCATAAGTCATTATGCTACCAATTTGGTATCATGTCAATGATAGTTAAAGACTTACTTGATTTCTATAAAATTCGCAATAACTCAAATTAAATCAATGTTTTTGATTAGGATTTCAATGTAAAGTGATGCTAATGGTTCAAAATATATTATTGTTATCAAATTTAACAAAATACTCAGATGTTAGACATTTCGTCCAACTTTTGGGAGTCAGTTCAAGGGCGGGGAGGATGTCATGAGGTAAAACGATGGCATCTGTCATTGTCCGTAACTTGTCTGATGAAACTTACGATGCCTTACAGGTACGTGCCGCTATGGATTATAGTTGTTTGAATTTGATTATTTCTCAAGCTATATCTCTAAATCACTCTTCCAAAACGTGAAAAACTCACTCCACAGCCCAGTATGATTAGGAGCAAACCTAAGCCCATGACAGGGCCAGTAATTTCAGTTAGATGTTGCCGCTCAAAACGAATGGTTAAACCTAAAGAATCATAAATATTCTTTAGATCTTCAGGTTTAGTTGCTAAGTAGTATTCACCCCGCGTGCCATTCGCAATTTTTTTAAGACTGGTTTCATCTAAACGAACACGCATGGACATTCCTTGTGCTTGGATTACGCTACCCTCCGTGGTACCAACACCAACCGTATGGATTTTGACACCATGATTAGCCGCAAGTTCTGCCATTTTAAGGACATCAGGCCCCATATTACTTTGGCCATCCGTGATTAACATAATTGCCATGGATTGATTAGAACCTGGTTCCATATTGACTTGATTTGTCTCTTTAGGAGGCGTGGGAATAGGTTTGGCTGCAGGTCCTTGTTCGGATTCCGTAATGATCTTTTCTGCATCAATCCCTGAACCAGGTAATAAATTCGCAAGCGCAATCACAATCCCGCTCCCTAGGGCGGAACCAGGTTGTAGTGGAATATTGTCTAAGGCTTGCATCAAGGTAATGCGATCACTCGTTGGTGCTTGTCGAAGTGCAGCAGTACTTGCAATCGTAACGATACCAATACGCATTTGTGGAGGTTGGTCTTTGATAAACACCTTCACTGCACTGATTGTGGCATCAAAGCGACTCGGCTTGATATCATCCGCACGCATACTCCCTGAAGTATCAATGGCAATCATGATCGTATCTAAACGACTTGGAACAAAGAGCACAGCCCTTGGTCTAGACATAGCAAACAGCATGATACAAAGACCCAACAAGAGAAGAAGAGCGCTGACCAATTGCCAGCGCTTCGCATGACGTAGTTGTGAGGTCTTACCACTTTGTTGTTGGAGACGATAACTAACTGAAGAAACCGCTGATTTAGAACGCCAATATAGGAGCATGAAAAAAGGCACTAAAGCCAATAGATATAGAGCAAAAGGCCATTGGATGGAGAGGGTATCGAAGGCAAACATATCTGCTCCTAAGTCGCCACACGCATTGGATGAACCTTCGCAGGTTTACGTTTACGCAGTTGCATAAAGCGCAATAAAGCATCCTCCATGGGCTCTTTGGTACTTAGTTCTAAACAGTCAGTCCCAGTTTGGGCAAAGCTGGCAATTAAACGATCCGTATACTCCTGAGCAATACGCTGATATTTTTCCTGAAAACTTGGATCATTAACATCAACAAAGAGTTGCTCCCCCGTTTCAAGATCTTCTAGTATGCATAAACCTAAAGGTTCCAGCACTGCTTCGATAGGGTCACATAAACGTACCGCAATTACATCATGAGATTTACTTAATTCACCGAGAGATTTCTCCCAATGTGGTTCACTAATGAAGTCAGAAACGATAAAAATAGTTGATCGTTGCGGTATGAGCGCTTTGGCGGTATTTAACAATACCTTTAGATCCGTAGCTGCAGTTAGAGCTTCAGTGTGAGTATTTAATAAAAGGTTGAGTAATTGCACTAAATGGGCTTTACCTGTTCTGGCCGGTAGGATCGTGTCTACTCGACTATTTGCGCCCGTCATCAGCATGGCACCAATACGATTGCCTCGTTTACCGAGTAACCTGGCCATCGTGCCGACAAAACTCGTGGCGAGCATTCTTTTCGTTTGGTTTTGCGAGCCAAACTGAATCGAACGAGAAAGGTCGACTAAAAACCAAGCACTCATTTCTCGATCTTCTTGATGTTCACGCACATAAGGCACTTGCATTCTGGCAGTCACATTCCAATCTATATGGCGCACATCATCATGCGCTTGATACTCCCGCAGATCAGCAAGCTCCAGCCCACTGCCTTTAAACCAAGTACGATAATCACCCTGTAATTGACCATCGAGTCTTCTGAGCGTGGTCCACTCTAGATTCTTGAGGTACTGTTCCGGATGAATACGAGGTATCTCTGGCGCAACAGGCGCAATAGATTTTTTAGACAGTGACTTTAAAAAATTAAGCATCTTAAGGAATTAAGCATCTATTGGTAAGGCTTGAGTCGGTACAGGGATTGCTTTGAGGATTTGACGTAATAGATCATCTGCCGTTTTACCCTGTGCAATTGCCTCATAGGAGAGGACAATACGGTGACGTAACACATCCAAAACAAGATCTTGAATATCCTGAGGCAGAACATAGGAACGACCTCTTAAAAAAGCTAGGGCACGAGCACCTTCAATCAAACTAATCGTTCCCCTCGGACTTGCTCCAAAGCTGATCAGCGGAGCTAATTCCGTGAGGGCGTAGTCTTCTGGATGACGAGTCGCTGCCACAATTTTGACAGCATACTGAATCAAGGCTGGATCGACATAACCTGTTTTACAGGTTTGTTGGAGTTGTGCTAACTCATCAGTCGAAGCCATGCTGGTCAGTTCAATTGCACGACCAATTTGACGCTCTACAATGACAAATTCTTCCGTTTCAGTTGGGTAACCCACAATGACCTTCATCATAAAGCGGTCTACTTGCGCTTCAGGTAAAGGATAGGTTCCCTCGGTTTCAATCGGGTTTTGGGTTGCGAGAACGATAAAAGGCGAAGGTACACGGTGGGTTTGACCTGCGATTGTCACTTGGCGTTCCTGCATCACCTCTAACAAGGCGCTTTGCACTTTAGCTGGTGCGCGGTTGATTTCATCGGCGAGGAGAAGATTTGCAAAGACGGGTCCGAGGACAGTACCAAATTGACTAGTTTGTTGGTTATAGATACGCGTGCCGATTAAATCAGCCGGCAGAAGATCAGGCGTAAACTGGATACGCGAAAATTTACCCTGCACGACTTTGGCAAGAGAGTTTACAGTTAAAGTTTTTGCAAGACCTGGAACACCCTCAATCAAAATATGACCACCAGCAAGGAGGCCAATCAGAACACGTTCTAGAAAGGTATCTTGACCCACAACAACGCGTTTGACCTCATACAGAATGCTTTGCATTTTTGCCGCATGCTCGTGTTGAGAACTTAAATTTCGTTTACCTGACCATTGACTATTTTCTGACATAAAAATTTCCGATAAATAATTAGAAGGGGGGAATACCAACAGCTGAACCTGCGCTCTCGATCGTAACCGCAAAGCCAATACCAATGAATGTTTTTTCTGTAGAAGAAGGGTTGAGAAGAGCCGTCACAATACCTACCACTTCCCCCGCTGAGTTAATCAAAGGTCCACCAGAATTACCTCTATTGATGGCCGCGTCAAATTGAATCAAGTTACGCAACTGAGCGCCATTTTCACCAATAAATTCACGGCCCAATCCTGAGACCACCCCCGACGTGACTGAAGGACCAATACCAAACGGAAAGCCGACTGCCACCACGTCGTCACCATATTTGAGTTGCGCGCTGGAACCCAGAGTTGCAGGTAATAAATCATCTGGAAGCTTTTCAGCTTTTAAGACCGCTAAATCATTATGCGGATGCACTGCAACTATCTTGGCATTCGCCTTGGTACCATCATAAAAAATCACTTCGACCCGGTCAGATCCTGCAATCACATGAAAGTTCGTCAAAATAGTCCCATCTTCCATGATGACGACACCCGTTCCTAAAGATCCATCCTCTTCTTCATTCTTTTTAGGGTCTTTCTTTTTTTTCTCATCTGATTCATTTTTAAAAGCCCTGACCACTACCACTGAAGGCATAATCATTTGCGCTGCTTTGCTTGCTTTAGAAGGCAGTTCTTTGGTATTGAGGGTTTTTAAAACTGCCTCATCAATGATGTCTTGTGTGAGAGGCTTTAATTTTGGTAAAAAAGCATTCCAACTAAGAAATAACGCACTAGCCAGCAAAATTCCAGCAAGGAAGAAGATGAAAGGTGTATTGCGAATCGCTTGCCAACGGGCGCGTAGAGGTTGCCTAGATGATGAACTCGAAGGCTTTTGGGAAATAGTCGCGGTTGGTGGGGGTTTGCGACTATAAATCGGCATTTTTTTCATACATAAACATTAGCACAAGTCAGTTTAGGATACTATTAGAGAAAATATGAAGAGAATATAAGAAGAAAATACAAGAGATACGTTGACATGCAATTTATTTGGCCACAAGCATTTTGGTTATTAATTCTGGTACCCGTCTTCATCCTTATTTATTGGTGGATGTTAAAAAGAAGACGTATCAATACCGTGCCGTTTTCTTCATTACAGGTGGTAAAAAAGGCTATTCATTGGCGCTCTAGTATCCGTCGTCACATCCCACCTTGCTTGTTATTACTTGCCATGATCTTTGGAATTGTTGGTATATCAAGACCTACAGCAACCGTCAGCTTACCAGCCGATTACATGACCTTAGTACTGGCGATTGATGTATCACGCAGTATGTTAGCCGAAGATGTTAAACCTAATCGGATCAAAGCCGCACAAGCGGCAGTTAAAGATTTTATTGAACAGTTACCCCGAGATATCCGGGTCGGGATTGTATCTTTTGCAGGCACAGCGCAACTAGTTCAAGCAGTAACTGAGTCACGTACCGATCTTGTCGAGGCAGTCGATAGATTTCAGTTACAAAGAGGAACCGCCACTGGAAGTGGCTTGTTATTGGCGCTAGCAACCCTAATGCCTGAAGCAGGGATTAATTTAGAGTCCTCCATTTATGGAGAAAACTTTGGTCGTCCTGACCCCGCCAAACAGTTAGAGCCCAAAAAAACAGTGCAGCAACATCAGCCAGTACCTCCCGGTTCGTATAGTGCTGGGGCGATTGTTTTATTATCCGATGGTCGCCGCACGACAGGTCTTGATCCATTAGAAGTTGCCCGAAAAGTTTCGCAGCATGGCGTCAAGGTCTATACCGTAGCCTTTGGCACTCCTGACGGTTTTATTCCTGGTTATGATGGATATTCCTTTTATACTAAAGTCGATGAAGAAGCCCTACAGGCGATTGCAAAAATTACGCAAGGGGAGTTCTTTCGCGCCAGTAATGGGGATGATCTCAAGCAAATCTATGAACATTTATCAAGCAAGTTTCGAATAGAGACCAAGGAGACCGAGATCTCTGTTATTTTTGTGGCCATAACCCTCGTTTTGGTTCTGGGCGCACTATGTTTATCACTCATCTGGTTCAAAAGAATTTAACAAAAATCAGTATTCAAGCAAAAAATTACATTTTAACAATCCCCCATTACTAGGTGGCATTTACCATTTGCTCGAGTGTCTTTTACCTACCAATGAATCCGTAAGATCTGATTATTCTTTTGCGACAAAGTCATTAGATAATTGAATTGGGTCAGGGTCATGAATTGGATAGTGTATTTCTTCGTATTGTTCTACAAGTAAACTCAGAACTTCTAGACGATCACTATCTAGAGATTTTGGTGGGGCATTCCAAAGCTTTTCAATTTTGCCTAGTGCGGTTAGATAATCTTTTTTGGTGTGAATTGGGCGCATTTCCATAAATATTTTCTCTAAATTTTTACGACATCTATTTTGTCGTATTCAATATCCCTATGCCATGTATAGCTTTTATTTTCTTTCAACCAATAGTAAAATTTTTGAATATGAATCGCCTTCATACCTTTCGATTCGAGTTAAAACTCAATAGTGCACAACAACGCCTTTGCGCTCAGTTGGCAGCATTCAATATTTTAGAGCGTGGATTGCACTTGTTATCTTGTGGAGATCCGATGCAGTTAGATCGGTCGATGAAGCAAGAACCAACCGAGACCACTTTCGATGCTCTGGCAGCGTAAGCGTGGTAGGAATTCTCTTCCTTCAGGGAGGGGAGGATTTCAAGAAACGCACCGTGCCTTAAGGGTCCGTGCAGCTATGCACGGTAGAAGTACTGAGGCTGAAATCCGAGCCATCCTCGAAGTCGCTGTTCTACCAGAGAGCCGAATTAAACTTGGAACTTATCTTGCAGAAATTAGCCGCGAAGTAGGCGGTTTTAATATTGAGATAGAACGTGATCAGACACCAAACGAACCGATTAGTTTTGAATGATTCTTCTCGATACAAATATTATTTCTGAGGCATTGAAAACAGCCGGCGACGAGAAGGATCTTGCTTGGATGGATGCGCAAAAGATCAAAACTTTGTATCTGTCAACGATAAGCCTCGCGGAACTTCACTTCGGTATCGCAACAGCCGATGGCTACATTGCTGCCATCGCCGCGACAAATGGCTTCGCTGTAGCCACTCGTGACACATCTCCTTTTGATGCAGCAGGCCTTAAGGTCATCAATCCTTGGAGCTGGGAGCCATATTAATGTTTAAAAATACAAAAAATATTTGCACCAAGATAGAATATGCACCATAAATGTGCGGTAAGATAAATACCAATTTTATTCAAAAGCTAATCCTATATAGTGTGGATTGCTAACCCAAAATAGTATTATTTGCTAATTTAATGAACATCAATTGAAGGTATTTCGCCTAGTTATAGGGATAATTTCTCTTTGTACTATTTTTAACGCAACCGCTGAGGAAGGATTTCGTACGCACTACTCTCCCACTGGATTAATAACCGGAGAAACCGCTATCATTTTAAAAGATCGCCCAGGATTTTTTGGCACGATTAGTGGTTCGTTGATTAGTATCGATCAGATAAATGACGCAAATGGAAATAACGCCGCTAATCAAAGTATTTATGTCAATACTTCGCCTACTATTTCGACACTATATCAAAATGCCACTGGTTCAAATACCCTCAATGTGAACCAAACTTTTAGTCAGACCCAAAGGCAAGTCAATTTCATCGGTGGGTATATTACCGAAGAAAATTATTGGGGCGGTAAGTTCATTGGGGCGGTGAGCGTCCCCTATGCGGTAATGAGCCGTGAAGTTACTGCTAATGTAGATGCAACTCAAATCAGTCAATTACAAGCCTACGCCATCAAAAACCCTGCTAGTGCCCCAACCATTAATCAAATGATCAGCTCTTATAAAGCTCAAGCTGCTAGTGTTGCGTCAAGTAAATCTGGGACAACTGAGGGTATTGGAGATACCAATCTAATTGGGGCTTGGTCTTATTTTGATGGGAAGAATACTAAATATGTTACTGGCTTAACGATTATTGCTCCAACGGGAGCCTTTGATCAAAATGCCCCTCTCAATGTGGGTTTTGGTTATTTCACTTTCTTACCCAGTATTGCAGCCTTTTATCAAGAAAATAATTGGACTTTTGCAGGGCGGGCCTCTTATGGATATAACACTTCAAATAGCAGCACCAGTTATAAAAGTGGTGACTTTGTAGCATTTGAGTTATTTGGGTCTTACAGGGTGCCTGGATTGGCTAACTTCGGTCTCAATCTAACTCAGTTTAGTCAAGTTACTGCTGATACATATACAGGACCCGTTACTACCACGAGCACCACTCAGAACCCGGGAGGCACTAGCGCACTTTTAGGAACGACGGTGCCGATTGATGGTGGTCAGCAGACATCATTTATAGCATTGACGCCTTCAGTGGTATTTCCACTCCCTTCTATTGGGGGAGTTTTAACCCTCCAATATACCTTGATGCCCCTCGCAAGAGATTCTATCCACGCTAATTTTATGCAGGCTCGCTGGACAACTCATTTTTAAAAAATTAATCGATTCTTACTGATTGCAAATAATCTTCATCGATAATCATTCCCCAACCAGGTTCCGTAGGTAAGGTATAAATACCATCTTTAAATGGTTGCACAGGCTGATTAGCAATCAAGCGATAGAAAAATGGATCTCGCCAGGGCAACATCACTTCCCCATAAAAACCATTGGAGACCCCCGCAGACATCATCAAGCCAAACTGTGGTTCAAGATGCTGCATGACTTTTAGGCCAAATGAATTAGCTAACATCGCTACACGGCGCCACTCTGTTGGCCCACCACCCCAACTCCCATCAAAATTACAAATATCGATAGCCTTTGCTTGCATTAAATCGCGGCAGCCGAAACGTGTTAATTCGCTTTGACCTGCGGTGATGGGGACGCCCGAGATGGATCTTACTAAAGGTAATTCAGCTCTGTCGTTATCCCACTTACAAGGCTCTTCAAGCCAGTCCAAATTTAAATCTTTAGTTATTTTTGTAAATTCAAGTGCCTGCTGAAGCGTCCAACCTTGATTCGCATCACAACCTAAAATAAACTCGTCTCCAGCGGCTTTTCGAACTACTTCAGCCCGCTTTGCATCTTCACTAGGGGATTTACCGCCTAGCTTTAATTTAAGGCCATGGATACCAAATGATTTAAGCTCTTCGACTTCTTGAGCGAGTCCTTCTAAGTCATTTTTTTCTCGGTAATAACCACCTAAAGCAAAAACGCGAATATGTTTTTTTACGCCGCCCCATAAAACATTGATGGGTAAACCGACTAATTTAGCAATGGCATCATGCAGGGCGCTATCAATACAGGATTGCGCCCTTAAAGCAACTCGACGGTCACGTAAAAAAGGCTCTGTTGACTTGCGGGTTAAAGACCAAATATCTTCAATGGAAGCCACGGACTGACCAATGAGTAATGGGGCCATTTCTTCATTAATCATACTGATTACCGATGCTTGTAGAGCATCATCATTGCCATTAAAACACTCGCCAATCACGCCAGCATCAGTATGAATCCGTGTAAGGATCGTACAACGGTGAGATAGTTTTAAGGTAGATCCCGTCGCAATACGCTCCATTTTGACTCGCAAAGGGATCGTTTCAATCTTGATAATTTTTGCATTGAGTAAGGGGTGTTGGTTGCTCATGTTTTTCCAGATAATTTATTCAGGTTTGATATTTAATTTTTTAATCAACTGAGCCCATTTTTGCGATTCTGTTTCCATGAACTTAGCAAATTCATCGGGGCCAAGATAGGCAACAGTAGCACTTTCTTCGGAAAGTTTTTTAATCGTTTCAGGCTTTGATAAGATCTCTGCCAACGTCGTCGATAATTTTTGAATCACTTCGGGAGGTGTTCCCGCAGGGGCTAAGATTCCCCACCAGTTATCTGCATCGTAACCTTTTAAACCCATTTCGCTTGCAGTCGGAACATCGGGTAAAACCGGCTGACGTTTATTACCACTGACTGCGAGAGGTCGCAGGCGATCGCCCTTGATCAAGGGTAGTCCTTGCACAACGGTTCCTACCGAAATTTGCGCATGGCCTGCTGCAACATCTGCTAAAGCAGCTCCGGCTCCTTTGTAGGGGACATGAACTAATTGAAGTTCTGCTTGGCTTGCAAACATCTCCGTAACTAAATGCTGCGAACTACCAATGCCTGATGAGACAAAATTTACCTGACCTGGCCTAGCTTTTGCATAGGCAATTAGTTCTGGTAAGGTTTTAACGGGCAGACCTGGGTAAACACTAATGACCTGAGGCGCTGTACCAATTCTTGCAATGGGGACAAAATCTTTGATAGGGTGATAGGGGAGTTTTTTATAAAGCGAAGCATTAGCGGTATGCGGTGTAGAAATGAGTAACAAGGT
>CANFME010000051.1 GCA_947448305.1 Burkholderiaceae bacterium | reverse complement strand
GTTAACAATTAACCAAACAAGTAAGTTTTTACCGCCTGGAATTTTCCATTCAGGACGATCAACAATTGGCAGAAATGGTACGCGATCACTCGCTAAAGCATAAGACATAAATTTTCCTTAAATTACATACCCATATAAAGTTTACGCACAACGTCGTTGTTAGCTAATTCTTGTGCACTACCTTCAATTTTAATTTCGCCATGGACAATCACATAACCACGATCAGCAATTCTCATTGCTTGCGTAAAGTTTTGTTCGGCCATTAAAACGGTTAAACCCTTTTGAAGTTTCAACTCTGCAATTTTATCAATCATTTGCTTAACAATAATTGGTGCCAAGCCCACAGATGGTTCATCAATCAGCAGAATTTTAGGCATCGTCATGAGAGCACGAGCAAGCGCAACCATTTGTTGTTCACCGCCACTCATACTTCCCGCCCTTTGAGTACGACGATCTTTCAACTTTGGAAAAACTTCAAAACAGAATTCTAAAGTTTCACTCACATGAGAGCGTGCAAAAGGTCTAGAAGCACCGAGCAATAAATTTTCTTCAACCGTCAATAACGGAAAAAGACGGCGTCCTTCTGGAACCATAGCAATACCTAAATTAACAATCTCTTCAGGACTTAGCTTACCTAAGTCATGCGTAACATCATCAATTACCGCTAGTGCTTGACCTGCAGTCGGTTTAACTAATCCAGCAACGCATTTAATTAAGGTTGATTTGCCATTGCCATTTGTACCAAGAAGAGCAACCGTTTCACCGTTACCAACTTCCATTGAAATACCATGTAAGACTTGTACCGCACCATAGGCGGCATTAATCTCTTTTAAGATGATCTTATTCGCCAAGATATGCCTTTATCACTTCGGGATTGTTAATCACATCCTGGGGCAATCCATCCGCAATTTTATTGCCTGCCACCAGAACCACTAAACGCTCAGAAAAGCGCATCACTGCACTCATAATATGTTCAATCATTAATACAGAAACACCTTTTTCTTTCATGCCCATAATCAGGTCAAGAATTTCGTCTACCTCTGCTCCGGATAGTCCTGCTAAAGCCTCGTCAGCAATCAATACTTTTGGATTTGCTGCCATTGCGCGAGCCAACTCTAACTTTCGTAACTCTACCTGAGTCAGACTTGCAGAGACGTGATCTTTTTTGCTAAGTAAGCCAACGCCTTGCACAATATCATGTGCACGCTCTTCAGTGGTACGAAGATCATCAGCACTTTTACGAGCATTACCGGAAAAATTAAGAACAACCATAATGTTTTCGACGACCGACATTGTCTTAAAAGGTCTTGGGATTTGAAAACTTCTGGCAATGCCTGCATGAACCCTAGCATGAGGGGGCAAGTTTGAAATGTCATTACCGGCAAATTCAATCGACCCACCGTCGATGTTCAACATTCCAGAAATACAATTTACGAGGGTGCTTTTACCGGATCCATTCGGTCCAATTAAACCGACTCGCTCACCTGGAGCAATCACTAAATCAACATTACTTAGTGCAGTAAAACCACCAAACTTCTTAGTTACTGAGTTAGCCCTTACTAGAGGCGTTTGTGTCTGCGTTGTATTTTCCATTATTTTCCAGACCATTTCTTAAAAAATCCAACTAAACCATTTGGCGCGAGAGTCACAAATAAAACTAGAACCCCACCAACAATGAGAAGATTCCAAGATGAAGAAAGCGTTACCGAAGCAATTTGCTGTATTGAACCCAATAATAAGGCACCTAGCAATGGACCAATCCAAGTTCCAAGACCACCCACAATTGGCATGGCAATACTATTGACCGCAAAGGACAAATTAAAGGTCGCTGTTGGTTCGACATAAGTAATTAAGTATGGGAAAGTAGTTCCTGCTAAGCCCATTAAAGCGCCACTAATAGAAGTTGCGATGAGCTTTAATTTAAGCGTTGGAACACCCAAACCTTCTGCCGCCATTTCATCGTCTCTGATCGCCATCAAGCCCTGTCCAAGCCATGACTGTTCAATCATTCTAGAAATGATGACTGAAATAATCGCCATCGCTAAAATCAGAAAATATAGCCAATGAATATAGGGACCCGTTCCAATAGGTGACTCTCTAGAAACAATCACATATACACCACGAGCGCCACCCAAGAAAGGAGTGTTAGTAACAATGGTCAACAACACAACCGACATCGCTAGGGTAGCAATGGAAAAGAAAACGCCTTTGAGACGAAGCGTGATATATCCCATGCCAAGTCCAACAAGACCTGCCATGAAGGTTCCTAGGAGAATATTAGCACCTTGTGGAAAATGTAATTTATAACCGACAATTGTCGAGTAAGCGCCAATTGCAAAAAATGCTGCTGATCCAAAATTAACATAACCTGCATAGCCACCTAAAATGTTCCAGGCTATTGCGAGGATGACGAATTGCAACACGGAATACGCTGCAAAGAAAAAATACTCTGATTGCACCCAAAATGGGAGTGACGCCAAAAAAGGCACCACCAAAACCAGACCGAGGTAGAAATTACGATTCTTATTCATTTTCCAAAAATACCTTGTGGTCTAAATACTAATGTTAATAACAGTAAGCCAAATGAAACTGCTGGAGCCCATGAAGGACCTGCGAAAGTTGCTGTCATACTCTCAGCGACCCCTAAAATCATTGCGCCCAGTAAAGTACCGGTTAAATTACCCATGCCACCTAACACCACGATAGCAAAAACTAATCCAATATATTCGCGTCCTGCTGAAGGTTGCACGGATTGAATAATAATCAACATTGCACCACCAACAACCGCTGTAAATAATGAGAGCCCGAAAGCATAACCTTTAATTTTTACAGGATTTACACCCATTAATTGCAAGGCTAAGGGGTCTTGAGCAACTGCACTTACAGCACGACCAAAATAGGTCTTCTTAAACGCCCAGCGGATGGCAAGTAATAAAGTTACTGAAATCCCAAATGGAATGAGCAAACGGTAAGGAACTGTGACTAAATATAAATCAACTGTTTTATCGGTATAACTCGTGTTGATATTACGATAATCGACACCGAAAGCAAGAATCAGAATCATTTCAATAATGAATAAAATTCCGAAGAAAAATGCGAGCCCGCGTAAAGAATCTCCACCGCCACCTTTTTCAAATCGATCATAATACAGTCGATAAATAAGATTACCACCTAGAAAAAAGACGGGACCTAAAAGAAACCCAGCAAGAATCGGATCAATACCAAATTTCTCATTCACCCACCAGGTTAGATATGCTCCAAGAATCACCATCGCTGGATGAGCAATATTCACAATATCAAGCATTCCAAATGAAATGGAGACACCCAAAGACAATGCAGCATAAAAACCGCCTAGTAAAAGGCCAGAAATAATTGCATTAATTAATAAATCAAAAGAAATGTTCATAAATCCACTAATATTTAAAAAAGCCCTCTAGCAATCAAGCTAGAGGGCTTCTGAGAGAAGAATTACTGTTTACGAGCTTCTTCGTAAGGAGTACGAAGTTCACCAGACTTCAAGTCTTTAGGGAACATGATTGGAGCTTTTCCTGGCTTACGGAATTGATCAATATCGTTACCTGCAACACCTTTGTATTGAACATACAACGGACGTCCAACTTTCCATTCACCGTTATCAGCAAAAGTAATATCGCCTACCACAGTTTTGAAAGTGTTTTTGTGCATGTAATCAGCTAACTTACCCTGGTCAAGACTTCCAACCTTTTCAATAGCTGTTCCTAGAACTTCCATCATGGCATAGCCGTAAGGAGGTAAGTAAAAACCAAGTGGATCCACGCCTTCTTTTTCAGCACGGCCTTGATATTTTTTCAAGAAGGCTTCAACTCCTGGGAACTTAATAGTTGGTTCTGGAACATAAAGTTCAAATCCAACAACGCCGTTGAGCAAAGGTCCTAATTGTTTTTTCACAGCAGCAAAACCTAAACCAATCATGCCACCACCGAATACCTTAGTCTTTAAACCAACTTCGTTAGCTGCACGAATCATACCAACAGTATCCGGAGGATATGAAGCAACAAAAACAACATCTGGGTTTGTTGCCTGAATCGCACGAATTACTGGAGCATAGTCAGTTGTATTTGGTGGATAAGTCTTGTCATAGACAATTTTTAAACCCATTTTTTTAGCGTTAATTCTAGCGCCTTCGAGTGCTAACGCAGGATACTCAGCATCACCACCAACTAAAGCAACCGTCATCGGTTTTGGACTTGCCTGCATAGCTGCTTCAAAGAATCCGTAAGTCAAACCAACTGCTGGATCTTCACCGTTAGGCATCACTTGGAAATAACGTGGGTAGTTAAATTTTTGATTAACAGCTGTACCAAACAAGCTAATAAACGTTAAGTTTCTTTGCATAATTGTTGGCATTGCAGGAGCAATTAAGTTCGTACCGTAGCCAGATACAACTAAATCCACTTTGTCAGATTCAATCAACTTTGTGTAAATACCAGGAACTAATGACGGATTCGTTTGATCGTCATAGCTTACAAACTCAACTTTACGACCAAGTAATCCACCTTTGGCATTTGTATCTTCACGCCAAATTTCCATAGCCAACTTTGCGGCCTTACCATTTGCAGCCATCGCACCCGTCTCTGCCATACCAAAACCAATTCTAAGTGGTGGCTTTTCTTGGGCACTAACTGTGCCAAAACCAACGGCTCCCATAATAGCGAGGGATGCTATCAACAAGCTTCTACGAAAATTACCATGCAACATATTTATCTCCTTTGATAATTAATGATCAAATGCTAATCTATTTACAAAAAAATGCCACCTATGGAAAACCCTTATAGCAATCTAAAAGCTTCTGATTACATCACTCTTACTAATTATCAAATATCACTAAAAAGTTGATTAAGCATTGTTTCTACTCAATAAATTATATAAACAAAAATTGATTAAACTCAAAAAGCAATAACTTCTAATTATTAATTTTTTAATAAAAATTAATATATAAATGATCATTTAGCTTTAGGAAATACAAAAATCAATGTTTTTCACTACTAACCGAAAGAAATCGATGATTCATACTGATTTTGATAAGAGTTGAAATTCCAACCTTGATTTATAACACTTTTGCTAAACCTATGATACTTATGGTTTTCCCTTGAGTTAGAAGATGGTTTACGCAAAATCAGTTGGAGGCCACTGTAATTGCATATTTGACTCAAAATAATGTGCTTTTCCGGAAATGGGATCTTGAAATGAGAGTCTCTTAGCGCAAAGTTGCAAAGGAGAGTGGTAATCTCTTTGACTAGGTACAACATAATCATTTAACTGAGGGTAAATTTGATCACCTCGGATTGGCAATCCCAAAGCATTCATGTGAACCCTAAGCTGATGTTTTTTTCCAGTAATTGGTTCTAACCGATACAAAGCCCACGGTTGAACTGTTTCAATCAACGAGATGTTAGTAACCGAATTGGGGGTTCCAGTAACTTCCTGCATTTGCATGAAACGCTCTCCAGCCTCTATGCGACTAAAGTGCGTAATGGGCCAATCGAATTGATCTGTATGCCTAGCAACAGCCAAATACTCTTTTTTGACCAAGCGATTTCTGAATAAAGAGGCATAAGTATCTCTGGTATGCGCCTGTTTCGTGAAGAGCACAAGTCCTGAGGTTTCTAAATCAAGACGATGCACGGCACTAAGATGATCGACCTGAAGACGATTTCTTAGCCTTACAAGTAGTGTTTCTTGTAAATAAGGGCCAATTGGAGTTACAGGGATGAAGTGTGGCTTGTCAGCTACAACGATCCACTCATCTTCATAGATGACTATTTCTTCAAAAGGGATTTTAGCTTCTGCTTTTAGTTCGCGATAGTAATATAGAACTTGTTTAGGCGTATAGGATGCACCTGGCAAGACGGGCTTACCAAATTGATTAAGGACTCGCCCCTCTCGCATTCGATTTTCCCAACCCTGCCGAGTTCCTCTTGGAAATCTTATTTCTAAGAAATCTAAAATAGTTGCGTAAGGTCCCTCTGGGAGAAAGACCTTACTAGCACCGACACCATCCCGAATGGGAATCTGAATATTCAACAATCTCATTTTCCCTATTTCAGTAAACCACTAAAAATTAATTAGTCGCGTGAAGCTTTTTTACGCTCATTTTCTTTGAGATAACGCTTACGTAAACGAATACTCTTAGGAGTCACTTCAACTAATTCATCTTCAGCGATAAACTCAACCGCATACTCTAATGACATTTGAATGGCTGGCACAAGGCGAACAGCTTCATCAGTTCCTGAAGCACGAACGTTAGTTAATTGTTTTCCTTTAATTGGATTCACAACTAAATCGTTATCACGACTGTGAATACCAATGACCATTCCTTCGTACAAAGGATCGCCTGGAACAACGAACATTCTGCCGCGATCTTGCAATTTCCATAAAGCATAGGCAACTGCTTCACCATTATCTTGACTAATGAGAACACCGTTATGACGCTCACCTAAAATACCTTCTCTTACATCATCATAGCAATCAAAGGTATGGCTCATAAGGCCAGTGCCTCGAGTCATAGTTAAGAAGTCACCCTGGAAACCAATTAAGCCGCGTGCTGGGATTCTGTATTCAAGACGAGTTCTACCTTTTCCATCACTCACCATATCTAACAATTCACCCTTACGCTTACCCAACTCCTCCATCACAGATCCTTGGGTAGTATCTTCGACGTCAATTGTTAAATTTTCGTATGGCTCTTTTTTAACGCCATTCTCTTCATGGAATACAACACGAGGACGAGATACAGCAAGTTCATAACCTTCGCGACGCATATTTTCAATTAAGATCGTTAAATGTAATTCGCCACGGCCTGATACTTCAAAAATGGTATCGTCATCCGTTTCTTTTACACGCAAAGCCATATTGGCTTTAAGCTCACGATCTAAACGATCACGTAATTGACGGCTAGTTACAAACTTACCCTCACGACCAGCAAGAGGGCTGGTGTTAACCATGAAATTCATTGTTAAAGTCGGTTCATCAACTTTTAACATTGGTAATGGATCTGGATTATCTAGCGCACAAATCGTTGTACCAATTGCAATTTCTTCAATACCATTAATAAGTACGATATCTCCAGCGATTGCTTCAGCAACTTGTTCACGCTCTAAACCTTTAAACTTAAGACACTGGTTAATCCTACCTTTGAATGGAACACCATCTGGACCATTCATACAGATAACATCCATACCCGGTTTGATTGTGCCCCGAGAAATACGACCAACACCAATTTTGCCAACATAGCTGTTGTAATCAATCGATGAAATCTGGAGTTGTAAAGGACCAGTCGTATCATCATCACGCACTGGAACATACTTAATTACAGTTTCAAACAAAGGACGCATAGTGCCTTCTCTGACGTCAGGCGTTAAACCAGCAAAGCCATTCAAACCGGATGCATAAACAATCGGGAAGTCCAATTGCTCTTCAGTTGCGCCCAACTTATCAAAAAGTTCAAAAGTGGCGTTTTCAACATACTCAATACGTGCGCCTGGACGGTCAACTTTATTGATCACAACAATCGGCTTTAAACCTAGTGCTAAAGCTTTTTTAGTCACAAATCGAGTTTGAGGCATTGGGCCTTCAACAGCATCAACTAGTAACAAAACACCATCAACCATGGATAGGACTCGTTCGACTTCACCACCGAAGTCAGCATGGCCTGGGGTATCAACGATGTTGATGTGTGTGCCGTCAAATTCTACTGCGCAGTTTTTTGACAAAATAGTAATACCACGCTCTTTTTCAAGATCGTTAGAATCCATCACGCGCTCAGTCATCGCCTGATTTACTCTAAATGTTCCTGATTGACGCAATAATTGGTCAACTAATGTAGTCTTACCATGGTCAACGTGGGCAATAATTGCAATATTTCGAATCGCTCTTGTAGTCATCTTGTTACTCTCTAAAAATTAAACTAATGAATCGGTTTGGTTAAATGATGCTGTATGGATATGTCAGTTCCTAAAAAAGGGGCAGAATCACCTAATCCAAGTAGGTATTCCAATCTATCAGTAGCCATTAAACGTTTGGGATGTAAAACTCCATTTTTGAGTTCTACTAACCCCATAAACATTTCGGGCAAGTACTTTAAATGATAGATTTTGAATGTGTTTGTTATTACCAAATCGCCTCGAACATCTTCTGGGGTATTTGGTAACTCAATATCTTTCACTGCGACTCGCTGTCCCATTTTAAAACGCAATGCTAGCTCTTGATTCAAGATAATAGCGGGTAAATGCGTAATTAATGAGTCAACGGCCATTAAATTTGCTGAAACTTTAACTTCTTCCTCAATTTGGGCATCCTCAATCTGAAGATGACCAATCTTGGTACGACGTAATGCTGTTAAATGGGCTCCACACCCCAGTAACTCGCCCATATCACTGACGAGACTTCGAATATAAGTTCCTTTGCTACAACTAACTTCCAACTCTGCATATGGAAAATCCACACTATGCCACTTTAAATAGCGAATATGAACTTCTCTTGCAGGCAAATCAAACATCTCTCCTTCGCGAGCATAGGCATACAAAGGACGACCATCTTTTTTAATGGCAGAATACATCGGTGGAACTTGTTGAATAGCGCCAGTAAAGCTCGGGCAAATACTATTTAATGTCTCTAGAAAAACCTCGTTGTCAGTATTACCTTCGTAATGTCGCTGCGCAATGATTTTACCTTCTGCATCACCAGTTTCAGTTGAAACACCGAAATGAATCCTAGTAATGTAAGTTTTATCGGCATTAAATAAATCCTGAGAGTATTTCGTAGCTTCCCCTAGACAAACTGCTAATAAACCAGTCGCCAAAGGATCTAAGGTACCAGTGTGACCTGCTTTACTAGCAAGGCAGGCATGCTTAACGATCGTTACTGCTTTTTGAGAGCTGATTCCAAGAGGTTTATCAAATAACACTACCCCATCGGTCCAGCGCGGCATAGTGTCGCGCACGTTTTAGTCCTTAGGTTTTTCGGGGGCAGTGGTTAACATTGCTTGGTCAATTAATTGGGACATGGCTAAACCATTTTCAATAGATTGATCATGCAAAAAATGTAATGTCGGCACAGTATGAATATGCAGTCGTTTAAAAAGCAAAGAATGTAAGTAACCGGCTTTTTCGCGAAAAACTCTCATAGCAACCTCAGGCTCAGCCCCTAATACAGAGAAGTAAACCTTAGCATGCGCCAAATCAGGGGTTAATTCCACAGATTGAAGAGTCACCAAACCCATTGAAGGATCTCTGATCTCTCGCGGAATAAGCTCAGCCAGATCACGCTGTATCTGATCGGCAATGCGCTGGTTACGATGTTTAGATGTTTTCATAAAGGTTGAGAAGTGTTTATAAAGTTCTCGCTACTTCTGTGACTTCAAATACTTCTAACTGATCACCCTCTTTAATATCGTTGTAGTTTTTGAGAGATAAACCACACTCAAGCCCAGCTCTAACTTCTTTCGCATCGTCTTTGAAACGTTTTAAAGAATCTAGCTCACCAGTCCATACAACCACATTATTACGTAACAATCTGGCTTTAGATGTTCTCTTGACGACGCCATCTACAACCAAGCAGCCCGCAATCGAACCAATCTTCGAAACAACAAACACTTGACGAATTTCGACCAGGCCAGTTACTTCTTCTTTCTTATCTGGCGTTAACATACCACTCATCGCCGCTTTAACTTCGTCTACAGCATCATAAATAATGTTGTAATAACGAATATCAACACCATTGGCTTCAGCTAACTTTCTGGCTAACGCGTCCGCTCTTGAATTAAAGCCGATTACAACTGCTTTAGAGGCAACAGCTAAATTAATATCCGTTTCAGTAATGCCACCAACTGCAGCATGTACTATTTGTACCCGTACCTCTGGAGTTGAAAGTTTCATTAAGGATTGGGATAAAGCTTCTTGTGAACCTTGGACATCAGCTTTAATAATAATTGGCAAGTATTTCGTCTCAACACTACCCTCACCAACGTTCTCAAACATATTTTCAAGCTTGACAGCTTGCTGTTTGGCTAGTTTGACATCACGGAATTTACCCTGACGGAACAACGCAATTTCTCTAGCTTTTCTCTCATCAGACACGACTAATACATCTTCACCAGCGGCAGGAACTTCAGATAAACCTTGAATTTCTACAGGGATGGAAGGACCAGCCTCAGAACATGGCTTACCATTTTCATCCAACATGGCGCGAACACGTCCAAAGGACTGTCCAACTAATAACATATCACCTCGCTTCAGAGTACCTGATTGGACTAAAATCGTAGCTACCGGTCCCTTACCCTTATCAAGTCTTGCTTCAATTACAAGACCTTTTGCAGGTGCATCAATGGGAGCTTTTAATTCTAGAACTTCAGCTTGTAATAAGACGTTTTCTAATAATTCATCAATACCTAAACCAGTTTTTGCCGATACAGAAATAAAGGGTGCATCCCCGCCGTATTCTTCTGGAACCACTTGCTCAGCAACTAATTCTTGTTTAACACGGTCTGGATTTGATTCTGGTTTATCAATTTTATTGATGGCAACAACAATTGGCACACCTGCAGCTTTTGCATGTGCAATTGCTTCTTTAGTTTGCGGCATCACACCATCATCAGCAGCAACTACTAAAATTACGATATCAGTCGCCTTAGCACCACGGGCTCGCATAGCAGTAAATGCTTCATGACCCGGAGTATCCAGAAAAGTAATCATGCCTCTAGGTGTCTCCACATGATACGCACCAATATGCTGAGTAATACCACCGGCTTCACCTGAGGCTACTTTGGAAAGACGAATTCTATCTAGCAAAGATGTTTTACCGTGATCAACGTGGCCCATAACAGTTACAACCGGTGGCCTTGTCTTTTCTTCTGCAGAGTGAGCTTGCTGACCTAAATCAATTTCCGGATCATCCAATTTGGCGGCAAATGCTTTATGACCCATTTCCTCAACAATAATCATGGCAGTATCTTGATCTAATACTTGATTAATACTAACCATCTGCCCCATTCCCATCAGTAATTTAATTACTTCACCAGCTTTAACTGACATTTTGTGGGAAAGATCTGCAACTGTAATTGTTTCTGGAATATGGACATCACGAATAACTGGCTCTGTTGGAGCAACGAAATTTGTTTGAGCATCGTTTTGATTAGAATGTGATTTTTTACGACCACCGCCAGCTCGCCATCCACCACCGATACCACCAGAAGAATCTCCTCTAGTTTTGAGACTTGATTTTTTCTTAGCGCCTTCTTCTTGCCAGGTCGATGAAGTTTCAGCAGCTTTAATTAATTTACCCGTTGGCTTAACTACTGCCTTTTTCTTATCTTCAGCGGTTTCAGTTTTGACAGGCTTATGAATCGTGCCTTTCTTGTCATCAGCAACTGGTGCAACCACAGGCGCTGGAGGCACAGGTGCTTTTTTAATGCCGGGCGAACTCATCATTTGACGAATTGCTAATGCTTCAGCTTCTGCGATAGCTCTACGTTTGCGAATTGACTCCAAATCCGCTTCAGATGTGTCCTTGACTACAGGTTTAATAGCTTCTGTCGGTTTTGGGTCTTTGACCACTACATCAATTGGTGCAGCAGTAAGCGCAGTATTGTCTGAGGTAATCGTTAAATTTTGACTATCAGTTGCAACAATCTCGGTAGGGATAACTTCAGTTACTTGGGTGTCGACTACAGGATCAGTAGATGCTAATTTAGCAACTGGTGACTCAACTATATCTGATTTTTTTTCAACCGATTTAGTTGATTTTTTTACTTGTAATGCATTGACTGCAGAGGCTTCTTGTTCTGCAATCTCTTGCGCTAATTTTTGCTTTAACTTTCTAGCTTCATTAGCAGCATGCATTTCTGCTTCTTGAATTTTCAGTTGTTCAGCTTCACGAGTAGCTTCTGCCTCTCTAACTAATAAAACTTTCTCTTCTGCCTCAGAAATAGTTGGCTTAACAACTTCAGGCAACTCTTCTGGAATGATGGTTTCAGGCACAACAGGAGCCTCTGAGTTAAGACCATCTTCATGCTTTACTATGACTCTTTTTTTACGGACTTCAACCTGAACAGTTCTAGTTCTTCCTGCTGAATCAGATTGACGAATTTCACTCGTTTCACGCTTTGTGAGTGTGATTTTCTTTCTTGTCACTTCGGTGGACACAGTACCGTGTGATTTTTGCAAATGCTCTAGTAATACCTGCTTATCATTTTCAGATAAAACATCTGATTCAGCATTTTTAGAAATACCAGCAGCACGCAATTGTTCCAGTAAATTGTCGGTCGAACGTTTTAGCTCTTCAGCCAATGTCTTTACAGTTGTGGTCGCCATGCGATCCCTTCATTTTTAATTAAACCAATGAGCACGAGCCTTCATAATGAGTTGCTTTGCGCTTTCCTCATCCATTTGGGTCATCTCAATTAGTTCATCTACGGCCAACTCGGCCAAATCTTCTCTTGTGCTAACCTGATTTGCGATGAGTTTTTCAATCACTTCTTGACTGATTAACTCTACGGAACTCAACTCTTGGGACACAGGCTCTTTACCCTCTTCTGCTGCAATTTCCATTGTGAGAAGTGATGCTCTTGCTCGTTCCCTTAATTCATTAACTGTATCTTCATCAAAGGCTTCAATTTCGAGCATCTCTGACAATGGCACATAGGCAACTTCCTCTAGGGTATTGAAACCTTCTTCAATCAAAATATCCGCGACTTCACTATCTACATCTAACTTGTCCATAAAGACTAGGCGAATTTTTCCAACTTCATCTTCTGTCTTTTTCGCGGACTCTTCTGGAGTCATAATATTAATTTGCCAGCCAGTCAGTTCACTAGCTAAACGGACATTTTGACCACTGCGACCAATCGCAATGGCTAAGTTTTCTTCATCCACGACCACATCCATGCTGTGCTTTTCATCATCAACAACAATTGTTGTAACGAGGGCAGGAGCAAGTGCCCCAATCACGAATTGAGCTGGATCTTCTGACCATAAAACAATGTCAACAGCTTCACCAGCTACTTCATTTCGGACTGCAGTAACACGAGTACCGCGAACTCCTACACAGGTGCCGATTGGATCGACCCGCTTGTCATGTGTAACGACAGCAATCTTTGCTCTGATGCCTGGATCACGTGCAGCACCTTTAAGTTCCAAAAGACCTTGTTCAATCTCAGGCACTTCATTTTCAAACAGTTTTAATAAGAACTCTGGGCAAGTACGTGACAACTCAATTTGAGGACCACGTGCCTCACGGTCAACTTTTAAAATATAAGCACGAACGCGATCACCGCTTCTCAAGTTTTCCTTCGGAATCATTTGATCACGACGAAGAATCGCTTCAACTCTGCCAGACTCAATGATTAAACCATTTTTGTCATTACGCTTGACCGTTCCGTTCATAATCTTCTCACCACGCTCCAAGAAGTCATTAAGGATTTGCTCACGTTCGGCATCACGAATTCGTTGCAAGATGACTTGTTTAGCAGCTTGTGCACCAATGCGCCCAAAAGCTAAAGATTCAATTTGCTCTTCAAGATGTTCACCAACCTCTATATCGGGGATATCTTCTTTTGCTTCAAATAACAAAGTCTCTTTATCTGGCTCTTGCAATCCCGCCTCATCAGGCACCACCAACCAACGACGAAATGTTTCGTATTCACCAGTTTGCGTATCAATCGCAACTCGAATATCAACATCTTTTCCATCATTGGAAAATAATTTTTTTGTAGCTGAAGACAGCGCCATTTCTAACGCTTCGAAAACTACAGTACGGTCTACGTTTTTCTCGTGTGCTAAAGCATCCGCTAATATGAGAACGTCACGATTCATGATTTTTTCCTTTGAAATCTAGAACAGGAACCAGCCTTGCTTTTTCAACATCAGCTAGTGTGAACTCAAGCATTGCCGATTCACCAGGTTTTGGCTCAATCAACAACCCCCAAACAGCATCTCTAGACTGTGCATCACCTTTAATAAGGCCCTGCAACACTCCAGAAAAATTCTTACGACTACCCATCGCCACTCTGAGCTTTAAGGTAATTTCTAAGCCAGTAAAACGTTCAAAATCCTGAGGAGTTTTAACAACACGATCCACTCCAGGGGATGAAACCTCTAAGCGCTCAAATGCAACATTTTCAACGGCCAAAGTGTAGGTCAATTGATGACTTACCTTTTCACAATCCCCAACGTTGATCAATTGATTAAAATCTTGATTTTCAATCGTTATTCGAAGCAAGCCTCTACCCTCTCGCTCAATGTCCACGAGAAAATATCCTAAACTTTCTACAACTTCGGTAATAACTAAATTTTGATCCAAAATTTCTACTTAACTCTCAGGGTTTAAGGTTGATCTAATAGCGCTCTTAATATTACTTAAGTGCTTAATTTGTTTAGTAAAAAAAAAATGGGCAAATTGCCCATTTTTTGTTGAACTTCACTCGCAAAGATCAATAAAATAAGATTGTACCTTAAATTACGTATTTCCGCTAGGCTTTCTTCCTCTCCCACCTGAAAATCCTGATTTTGGCTTACTACTAAAGCCACCACCGGCGGGTTTTTTAGGTCCTTTAGGAGATCTTCTCATGCTGGCGTTACGCAACTCACCCGGAGATGGTGCAAATCCATGCTCATGAGAAACTTTCATTGACGTACCCGGTTTCCCATTTCGCCCTGTTTTCTTACCAACCGAATTCTTCGTTTGTCCATTTCCAGAGCCATTAGAAGAGTTTGTTTTGTATTGTGAAATACCAGTATGGTTATCAGCCATTCTTAACGCTTCTCTTGATCCCCAATAGGATACTGAAGTTTGCATCGGATCAGGTTGGTCTTGATTAGATGATCCCCGGTTTGGTCTAGATTGACTGGATGAGCTATTACTTTGAAAATTTTGCGGGACTTTTAAGCCTGCAGCTTTCATCAGTTGCGCAACCTGATCAGCGGGGACTTCCTCGAATTTTCCTCTTCTTAGTCTTGGAGGCAATACGAAAATACCATAACGTGTTCTGATTAACCTGGAAACAATATGACCAACTGCTTCAAACATTCGGCGAACTTCACGATTGCGTCCCTCAGTCAAGGCTACGTGATACCAACGATTAGCACCCTCTCCACCGCCATCACTAATTCTTAAAAATTTAGCCATACCATCATCTAAACTAATACCATTTTTTAAATGACTTAATTGCTCATGCTCCAATTCACCAAGAATTCGAACAGCATAATCTCTTTCGATACCATAACGTGGGTGCATCAATCGATTAGCGAGTTCACCCGATGTTGTGAACAAGAGTAAACCCTCGGTATTAAAGTCCAAACGACCTACAGCAATCCAACGACCGCCCTTAGGTTTTGGTAAACGATCAAAAACCGAAGGACGACCTTCCGGATCTGCTTGACTCACAATTTCTCCGGAAGGCTTGTGGTACATCAGAACTCTTGGTGGTTTTGTAGCCAACTTACGGTGCACTGCCTTACCATTAATTCTGACTTGATCGGTAGGTCCAATTCTTTGGCCAATATGAGCTGGCATGCTATTTACAGAAACTCGCCCCTGAATAATGAGGTCTTCCATTTCACGCCTTGAACCCATTCCGGCATCAGCAAGAACTTTGTGCAATTTAACAGTATCTTCATCATCATCAGCATCATCATCTAAACCATCTAGATCAGACCAAACCTCATCACGTAAGGACATTGGCAAATCATCCAGATTGGAAAATTGATATTGATTATTACCGACACCTTCTGGGAACTCTTGAGATGAATCATCATTTCCATCTTGATCATCTTGGTGACGGTTATTTTTCTCAGCATGTTCAAGAGCTTGCAAACTTCTATCAACAATTGCGTGGTGAGATAGCTCCCCGTCTTGGGATGTTTCATTACCAGGCTCTTGAGTGGTTATCTCGGGAGTATCTAACAGTGCATCAAACTCTCCAGACACAACTTTTGCGAATAACTCCTGACTTTGCGTATTTAATGGATTTCCTGAGGAGGACTGCTTTGGCCTAGACTCATTATTTACTCTGGGGCCGCCCTTACCTCCATGGCCGCCTTTATTTCCCCTTGAGTTTCGATCTCGCGTTTGATTAGACCTTGGTTGATTACGATTTCTAGGATTAGGATTTACGCCATTACCCTGACTTAAATCAGCCTGTCCCTCGCCTGCTTGCACAAGAGTCTCATTCGAAGCTAATTCAGTATTGTTTGAACTATTTTCGGGGTTGCCGGTATTTTCTGCTAATGGGTCAGATCCATCAGCGGGGTTGTTATTACTTGAGTGGCGATTCGATTTCAATCTGAATTTTGGATTTCTAGAGCGCCTTTGTTTTGGCTTCATTTCAGCACTGGCATCACTCGATTCAGATGACTTGAAATTATTTTGAGGGGGGGAATCTTTTCCCTCAGTACTATCTTGATTAATTACTTTTTCCACTTTATCTGCTGTGCCTACCAGATCATTCTTTTCATGTTCATTCATTATTTTTTATTTCAGTTATGCTGCTTAAGTTTTCTTCCACTACGGTTGCATCGGAAGAAGTTATCTCATCCACTG
>CANFME010000050.1 GCA_947448305.1 Burkholderiaceae bacterium | reverse complement strand
GCAACCGTTTTTTAAAGGCCTATATCAGTCTAATTTGGTTAAGGCTCTTGCGAGTGGGTCCACTGGCGTATTAGCCATTGCGGTGACCTGTGCTGGTGCTGGTTTAATTGTGGGCACGGTTACTTTGACAGGCTTAGGTTTGAAATTTAGTAGTATTGTCATTCAATACTCTGGCGGCTCTTTATTATTAACAACAATCTTTACTGCGTTGATTGTTTGGATTGTCGGCTTAGCAGTCCCAGTAACAGCTTCTTACATTATCTGTGCGGTGATTGCAGCGCCCGCGCTCATCAATTTAGGCGTACCTGCATTTGCTGCGCATATGTTTATCTTTTACTACGCGGTACTATCTGAAGTTTCGCCGCCCACGGCTTTATCACCTTTTGCTGCAGCAGCAATATGTAAGGGCGACCCTTATAAAACAACCTTGCAAACTTGGAAGTATGTTGCCCCTGCAATATTAGTTCCTTTTATGTTTGTGTTGGATAAGTCTGGAGTAAGTTTATTACTCATGGGCTCAACTACTGCCTTAGCAGGTGCAAATTGGCTCCTTATTTTTGAGTCTTTTGCCACGGCTGTGATTGGTGTTATTGCTTTAGCTGGTGGTTTACAAGGCTGGTTTATTGTTAAAGATAATTTCTTTGAGCGTTGGGTTCTGATACTGTCTGGGGTGGCTTTAGCCTACCCATCCATCGAAGCAGACGTTATTGGTATCGTTGGCTTTGTGCTTGTGATTGCTTTACAAATTTTTCGAAAAAATCGTCAAGTAGCTAATTTAGGCTAACGAATTCTGCCTAGCTGAATCCTGATCGGAAGGAAGGTATGCCTTCCTCTCTATCCTATTCATCATATTGAGGAGCGAATACTTCTATCGTCGTGTGTAATGTTCGCGATTAGACTAAAATTGTGACATTCAAATCTACCTCATTTTTAAGGAAAATATTGAGATGGCAAAAGCATTATCAAAACCGGTGATTGTTTGTGGAGGTGGTATCGGAGGACTTGCTGCAGCACTTGCTTTGACAAAGCAAGGTTTTGCCGTATTGGTCTTAGAGCAAGCTGCACAGCTTGGAGAAATTGGTGCTGGGGTTCAGTTTGGTCCTAATGCCTTTGCGGCTTTGGATGCCTTAGGTGTAGGAGAACGGGGACGTGCTCGCGCAGTTTATACAGACAATATGCTGATGTATGATGCCGTGGATGAGTCATTAGTAGGCGAAATCAAAACGGGTCAAGAGTTCATCGACTTTTATGGTAACCCTTACGCTGTTTGTCATCGTGCTGATGTGCATTTATCCCTTTTGGAAGGGGCCTTAGAGACTGACCGAATTGAGGTTAAAACTTCTACAACCGTTGCGCGTGTAGAGCAAAACGAGCACGGCGTCATAGTGATTGACTCGGAGGGAAATCGCTACGAAGGCTTAGCAGCCATTGGCGCTGATGGCGTTAAATCGGCAATAAGGGAACAATATGTAGGCGACCAGCCAAGAGTTTCAGGTCATGTCGTTTACCGTGCTGTGGTGGATAAAAAAGACTTTCCAGCTGATTTATCATGGAATTCCGCCAGTATTTGGGTTGGCCCAAATTGTCACTTAGTGCATTATCCCCTTCGAGGTGGTGAGCAATTTAACGTGGTGGTTACTTTTCATAGTCGTAATACTGAAGTGTGGAGTGTGACGGAGGGTAGTTATGCTGAGGTAGAAACTTACTTTCAGGACATTAGTCCTAAAGCGCGTCAGCTCATTGAATTGCCGAAGTCTTGGAAGCGGTGGGCTACAGCAGATCGTGATCCGATTGGTCAATGGACCTTTGGTAACGTGACGTTATTAGGAGACGCAGCGCATGCTACTTTGCAATATCTTGCGCAAGGAGCTTGTATGGCGATTGAGGACGCTGTTACTCTCGGTGAAGCACTAAGAGTTTGTGATACTTTGAATAATTTGGATTTCGCGAAAGCCTTTGACCTCTATCAACGCTCTCGAATAACGAGAACCGCAAGGATTGTTTTAATGTCTAGAGAAATGGGTAGAATTTACCATGCTAGTGGAGTAGAGCGCCTGGTTAGAAATTCATTATGGGCTGGTCGTACGCAGCAAGAATTTTATAAGGCATGTGATTGGTTATATGGCTGGAAAGTAGACAATTGTTTAGTTAAAAGTTAATTCTTTTGGGAGAAAAGTTTGAGAGACTTAGGGAAATTAGAAGATTTACCGCAAGAGTATCGTGATGCGTTGACAGAACAAAATTTGGTGCCGTTATGGCCAAGTTTAAGAGGTGTCATGCCTCCTCATAAGCCATCTCCTAGGACGCAACCGACGGTTTGGCGATATGCCAATATAAAACCTTTATTAATTGAGGCTGGTGAATTAACGCCGATTGAAAAAGCAGAACGTAGAGTTTTAGTCTTGGCTAACCCTGGGCATACCTTAGAGAAAATGCAGGCTAGTTCGGCTATTTATTTAGGAATGCAATTACTCCTACCAGGCGAATGGGCGCCTGCCCATCGGCATACTCCCAACGCCATTCGGATGATTGTGGAGGGCGAGGGTGCTTACACAACTGTTGAGGGTGAAAAGTGCTCAATGAGTCGTGGTGATTTAATTTTGACACCAACGGGTATGTGGCATGAACATGGTCACGACGGCACAGATCCAGTCATCTGGTTAGATGTATTAGATCTCCCCATCGTCTACTATATTGAAGCCTCTTATCATGAAGAAAGCGGTAAGCAAGAACAGTCAAAAAATTCGGATGGTTCAAAGTATCGTTTTGGTGGAGTCGTTCCGACCCCCATGTTTGATCGCTCAAACAAACCGTATGCCATGTACCGCTATCCATGGATGGATGTGCGGCAAACTTTAGTGACGATGGGTGAGGATTTTCCAGAAATGGATTTTCTACAGGTCACCTACATCAATCCTGAAACGGGCCTTGATGCTGAAAATATTTTAGGTTTTTACGCAATGATGGTTCGTCCAGGACAACAAGTTTCTTTGCCAGTGAGGTCGCCAGCCATGGTATTTCATATGATTGAAGGATCCTCAGAAATTACTATCTCTGAGCAATCTTTTCAATTAATTAAGGCCGATACTTGTTGCGCCCCAGGCTACACACCAGTTCACATTAAGAATACATCGAGCACAGACCCCTGTTTCATTTTTATCGCTGATGAAACACCTCTGCATAAGAAACTTGGTGTATTTGAAAATCGTACTAAATAAATATTGAAAGCAAGTTATGCAGCTATATAGTTTTTTTAGAAGTGGAACTTCTCACCGTTTAAGAATCGCTTTGAACTTAAAAGGATTGGAAACGCAATACTTACCTGTTGATCTTCGTAAAGAAGCGCACTTCAGTGAAGAGTTTAAGAAAATTAATCCTCAGGGATTCGTGCCAGCCTTAATCGTAGGTGATGAAGTTTTAACTCAAACACCTGCAATTATTGAGTGGTTAGAGGAAACCTATCCAACACCAGCATTAATTCCTGCGGATAGCAAACAAAGAATCTATGTCAGGACTTTATCCGCGATTGTTGCTTGTGATATGCATCCACTGAGTAATCGCAGAGTATTAGAGCGACTACGCAAAGAAATGGGCCAAGATGAGAAAGCAATTAATGAGTGGTGTCAAACTTGGATTATTGACGGTTTCAACGCGTTTGAATCGCAACTAAGTAGGCATGGTTATTTTGGTCATTTTTGCTGTGGTGATACACCGACTATTGCGGACGTTTATCTGATCGCACAAGTTGAAACAGCCACTCGCTTTAACGTTGATCTTTCGGTATGGCCTATTATTTCAAAAATCAATCAACATTGTTTGCAACTACCAGAATTTCAGTTAGCTAAGCCTAGCGCGCAACCTGACGCCTCTTAGAGTAAAGGATTGGGTAATTTGGGTCGAGAATAAGTTCTACTAAATTTTGAAAAACCCAATCCAAATCTTCTATTGGAAGAGCAGTTTGAACTGTATTAATTTAGAAAAAGTGTGGATTAATTTAAGCCTAGAAACAACAAGTACGTTTCAGAATTATTATTTTAGGGAAATTGAGTTAAAACAGCTGAAGTCAAAAAATTAAATTCTGACTTTAAAGTGCTTTTAGTAGAGTAAAACAAATTTTTAAGACATGACTTATATGATTTTTTATTGCAAGTCTTTTAGTATTTGTTTAATTAATTAAAAGCGAAGTTATCTTCAAGAATGTTGCCGATAACCACTTTTGGATTTGGGCTTCCAAGCAAAGTTTTCTTGATAAGATCGCCACGCTTTAACACGTTACCATTGCTGTTGCTGTTACTCTTTGCAATGTAGATGTGCGTTTTATTCTTACCAACAACTACTTGTAAAAACTTATCTCTACTAGCGATAGATACACCATCACAATAAAGATTAACTTTTTCTTCGTCCCATGATCCAGAAGAGTATAAGCTTTCTTTGAAATGAGTTTTAATCCACTCCAAGTAGCTATCTACTGAAGAACGTAATTCTAAATCTTGACGCTGCTCATTGATTTTTTGCATATATGTTTTATTAGTTAGCATTTAATTTCCCCTTGCCTACGAACATCTTTCAATTTTCACTAAACCCTGCGTTTAGTTAAAAACTTTAATTACCTTTAGTATAAAGTTTTATTTCAAAATTTCAAAGCAAATATTTCCAAAGAATGCTAAATTTCTTTGGATTTTTTGGGCCCCTTTAAAAAACAGCCATAAACACTAAAAAACACCAAAAAATAGTACTAAAATTGATTGATTCAGTTACTATTTATAGTAGTTTATTGTTAAATAAATTAGAACATTATTAGATTTTAATACTAGGTTTCAAAAAAACAAAAAGTTTTTTGAAAAATTTGTAAAAAAACAAAAAATATTTTTGAAGGTATATGTTTTTCCTACCTGGTTTTCCTTCTTAGCCTTTTAAATATTGACACTTTTTCATTTGTCATTTGGTTCGAAATGATCGGCTAAGACAATCAATGGCAAATATCTTAGCGATTACAACCAAAAAAGAATTTACTACTACCATGCTTTAGTACTAGATGAAACTAGTACTAAAGAGGTATAAATTGATGTAGAAACTTTCTACTGCGCTGTCCAACCACCATCAATAGGAATCATTGAGCCAGTAATAGAGGCGGCAATGTCGGAAGCTAGAAATCCAGCCAAAGCTGCAACTTGCTCAATCGTTACAAATTTTTTGGTAGGTTGTGCCAGTAACATGACATCATTAATTACTTGCTCTTCAGTGATGCCGCGCGTTTTTGCAGTTTCAGGAATTTGCTTTTGCACTAGGGGTGTCCATACGTATCCTGGGCAGATTGCATTCATCGTAATGCCAAAGGTGGCCGTTTCTAGCGCTACGGTTTTAGTGAGGCCAGCAATGCCATGTTTTGCTGTGACGTAAGCTGATTTATAGGGAGAGGCGACTAAAGCATGGGCGGAGGCTATATTGATAATTCTTCCCCAGCCTTTTTCTTTCATTTTTGGGAGAGCACACCGAATCGTATGAAAACTAGCTGACATATTGATGGCCAAAATAGCATCCCACTTATCAACTGGAAAGTTTTCTACTGGTGAAACTTGTTGAATCCCCGCATTGTTCACTAAAATATCAATTGACCCAAATTCAGCCTCCACCTGCTTAATCATCTCCTCAATTTCAGCAACCTTAGACATATCAGCACCGTAGTAACGCACTTTGACGCCAAATTGTTCAGCTATGTCACTACGTAGTTTTTCAATCGCCGTAGAATCACCGAAGCCATTCAAAATAATATTGTGACCTAACGCAGCAAAATGTTTAGCAATTCCCTCGCCAATACCGCTTGTAGAGCCTGTAACTAAAACCGTTTTAAGATTCGACATACTTATTCCTTTTTACAATGACGAGAAAATCTGAATTGACCAAATAACTTTTAATGACAATAAAGTTTCGAGTTTTTATTTGAGTTCATCATAACAAAAACTAATTAATTGGTATTTTAGAAATGCCTAAAAACGAGGTATTTCGTTAAGATTCACCAAAATGTAATAAATAATTGAGAAACTTGAAAAAATTACCTATATGAAGGAATGCTATGACAAATTCTGATTTCTCCTTGAGAATGCACGAGGAAATGCTTGACAGCCTTGATGAAGAGCTTGAAATGGAATTGGATGATGATCGCCTTGGTAATGCCGGGCAAAGTGAATCTCGTGAAAAAAGGCTGACTTACTTTAAAGAATTATTGAGGCTGCAGGGAGAGTTAGTAAAACTGCAAGATTGGGTTGTCCATAAAAAATTAAAAGTAGTTGTTCTTTTTGAGGGGCGTGACTCTGCTGGTAAAGGGGGGGCCATTAAGCGTATAACCCAACGATTAAATCCGCGTGTTTGTCGAGTTGCTGCATTGCCAGCACCAAACGAGCGTGAGCGAACACAGTGGTATTTTCAACGCTACGTATCCCATTTGCCTGCGGGTGGTGAAATTGTTCTATTTGACAGAAGTTGGTATAACCGTGCTGGCGTCGAAAAGGTCATGGGATTTTGTTCTGACGAGCAATATGATCAATTTTTTAACGATGTCCCGGAGTTTGAAAATATGTTGATCCGCTCAGGTATTATTTTGATTAAATATTGGTTCTCCATCTCTGATGATGAGCAATATCTAAGATTTACAATGCGAATTAATGATCCGCTCAAACAGTGGAAACTTTCGCCCATGGATTTAGAATCTCGCGCCCGTTGGGAGATTTATACTAAAGCCAAAGAAACAATGCTAGAAAAAACGCATACACCGTCTTCACCATGGTGGATTGTGGCTGCCAATGATAAGAAAAAAGCACGCATTAACTGTATCGCTCATCTTTTGGCCCAAATCCCATACGGAGAAGTAGATCATCAGCATATAGAGTTGCCTGAGCGAGTGCATAACCCGGATTACATTCGGGGGCCAATCCCTGCAGAAATGTATGTGCCTGACCGTTTTATGGACTGACAAATTTAGACAATTGGGTCTGTAAAAACCGCTTTACTATTAGCGGTTTTTTTTTACTTTATTTAAAATCAGCAATTATTTTGGAGTAAAGTAGAACAACTATTAAAATAGAGAAAATATAGATTAAATATAAAGGGGAATAGGATGAATAAGCCTTTAACAATGGCACAAACAAAAAGACTTGGGGTCTTAGCCGTTCATTCAGTCGATGAGTTTGTCATCTCAGTGCCTAATTTAGATGTGGCAGAAGAATTTTATTCATTGTTTGGACTACGTGTTGAACGTGAGGGTGATGCTTTAGGGCTTTATACCTTCAGTAGTGCGCACCGCTATGGACGCGTAATTTTAGGACCCAAAAAACGTTTGCAATGGCTGACTATGGGTGTTTACGCAGAGGATTTTGAAGCGTTCAAAAATCACTTTAAGTCAAAAGGTATCCAAACTGTCGCATCAATGGACCCATCAAGCCCAGATGGACTGTGGATTAATACACCTGATGGTTTTCCAATACAAATCAAAGTGTGTGAAAAATCTTCCCCATCGATGCCGCCAAATAGAACCTTTGCGCCTGAATCCAATGGTGCAGGTAGATCACCTAATAAATCTAAAGTTCAAAAGGTTCATCCTAGATATTTATCTCATGTCCTCTTATTCACTAAATCAGTGAATGCTTCTCTAGCGTTTTACGAAGAGGTATTAGGACTGAGAATGTCGGATTCAGCCGGAGACGATTTAATTGCCTTTGTGCATTCACCCCACGGAAGTGACCACCATTTACTGGCTTTTTTAAAGTCGGACGATTACGGTTTTCACCATGCAAGTTGGGCAGTTGACTCAATTGATGAAGTCGGCTTAGGCTCCATGCAAATGGCAGCTGCTGGATTTAAAGAAGGTTGGGGAGTGGGGCGTCATGTATTAGGATCTAATTACTTCCGTTACATTCAAGACCCATGGGGTGGCTTTTGTGAATATAGCTTCGATATTGATTTTGTTCCGCATACCATCGATTGGCCTGCAGCAAATCATCCACCAGATGACTCTTTGTATGCTTGGGGACCCGATGTGAAGACGGACTTTGGTTTAAATTATGAAGCTAGTGGTCAAGCGTTTGTAACGAATCGCACACCGACTAATTAATCAACTTAAAGTTATTTAAAAATAAGAAAAAAATCCTGAGGAGATAGTAATGATTTTTGCGTTTCATTTAATAGACAAACCCAATGCAACAGCGATGCGACTAGAGCTTCGCCCAATACATAAAGACTATTTAGCAAAAATGGCGGATAAGGTTGCTTTTGCAGGACCGTTGAAGTCGGATGATGATAAAGAGATGGTAGGCAGCTTGCTTGTGATTGATTTTCCTGATCGCGCAGCTGCTAATGAATGGATTCGTAATGAGCCTTTTACCAAAGCTGGAGTTTATGCAACGGTGAGCGTTTATCCATTTGAAAATTTATGGCCGCAAAAAGTTGGCTTTCCACCTAGCTTATAAAAAGGAGTAACTCATGTTGAATACGCCTGCGCAATGCCGTCAATTCAGTTGTGGTTGTAATGGATTGAAGTTACATGATGGTCAGGAAAGCCAATCAAGCCGCCGAAGTTTTATTCAACAATTAGGTGGTTTGGGTGCCGGGGCTGCTATCGGTGGGGCTGGAGCCTTCAATCTAAGTTCTGCATTTGCCGCTGATCAACAAGTGATTGATACGCACCATCACTTTTATTCACCGTCTTATCAAAAAGCATGGTTAGACTGGGATGATAAATACAATATTCCTCACTTCCCCACCCAAGTAGCTTGGACACAAGACAAAGCAGTTGAAGCGATGGACGCTGGTGGAGTAAAAAAATCGATCTTATCCTTAGCTTCAACCCCTGGAGTATGGTTTAACTTCGAATTGCCTCGTATCATCGATATCGTCAGAGAAGTGAATGAATACGGTGCTGGGATGGTTAAAAAGTATCCTGGACGATTTGGACTCTTTGCTGCGATTCCAATGGTCGATGTAGAAAGTTCTTTACGAGAAATTAATTACGCATTTGATGTGCTTAAGGCAGATGGTGTTGGTATTCAAACGAATTATGGCGATAAATGGCCGGGTCATCCTTCCTTTGCACCTATTTTTGAAGAGTTAAATCGTCGTAAAGCCGTCGTCTATTTTCACCCCTTGACAGCAACCTGTTGCGGTAGGCTTGATACCGGTACTTATGGATCAGTGATTGAAGTGCCGCACGATACGACTAGAGCTGTAGTGAACTTATTGTTAACTGGCTCCTTACTGAAGTTTAGGGATATTAAGTGGTTGTTTTCGCATGCTGGTGGAACCATTCCGATGCTTGCCGGACGAATTAATTATTTTCACGGGAATAAGGAATCTACCGCAAAATTTGCACCGAACGGTATTGAAGCTGAGTTGAAGAGACTTTATTACGATACAGCGAATGCAACCCACCCATCCAGCATGGCGGCATTGCTTAAGTTAATTCCACCTACCCAAATTACGTATGGTAGCGACTACCCTTATGTTCCAATTGCTACTCAAGTTGAGGCATTGAATCAACAAGGCTTTAGTAATGAGTTGCTTGAGCAGATAAAATATCGTAATGCTCTAGCTTTATTAAAAAAGGCTTAAGTAATTAGTAATGAGTTGCTTCATTTTTAGATTTTTTAATTTTTTTAAGGAAACACGATGAGATTTGTTCGCTTTAAGACCCCTGATGGTCATCCTGCACTTGGCGCTAGAGTTGGTGATGAAGTTATTAACTTAACCGAATTAGGTTTACCTGGAACTCTGGATGAACTATTACGTCACGGCGCTGCTGGTATGGCTTCTGCTAAAGCTGCATTAGAAAAAGCGACAACTCGTCTGCCTTTATCTAGCGTTCAGTTAATGGCTCCATTACATCACCCCCATAAAGCATTTGCTATTGGCCTGAATTACGTTGATCATGCTCATGAAGGAAATTTCACACCGCCAACACAACCGGTTTTATTCCATCGTTATCCTACTTCATGGGTAGCACATGGTGTTGCAATTGAGCGTCCAAAGGCTTCAGTAGAGTTTGATTATGAAGGCGAAATTGTTGCCATTATTGGTAAAGGTGGTAAATATATTTCCAAGGAAAACGCCCTTGACCACGTAGCAGGTTATAGCTTGTTTAATGATGGCTCCATTCGTGACTTCCAATTCCGATCAAGCCAATGGATGTGGGGTAAGAATTTTGATCGCAGCGGCGGTTTCGGTCCAGAGTTTATTACTGCCGATGAATTGCCTCCAGGTGTTGTTGGTTTAGACATTGTTACGCGTTTGAATGGACAAGTAATGCAAAAGGCCAATACGCGCGATATGATTTTCGACGTAGCTACTTTAGTAGTCGCTTGTTCTGAGGGTATGGAACTACACCCAGGCGATATGATTATTACTGGTACTCCTGCAGGAGTGGGTTTTGCAAGAAAGCCGCCCGTATTTATGAAGGCCGGAGACGTATGTGAAGTCGAAGTAGAAGGTATGGGCATTTTAAGTAACCCAGTAATCGACGAAGCGTAATAACAAGCCTAAACAATATTATTTTTGACTGACAGACTCTTTAGGAACTAAAGAGTCTTTTTTTAAGAGAGCATCATGAGAATTTTTACATTTGAAAAAGCAGGTAAAGCCACTTTAGGTTTGTTGAAGAACGAACAAGAGTATATCGATTTAGAGTTAGCTGGTTATGCGCACGCCAATGATATGGTTGATTTACTATCTCAAGCCGACTGGGAAGTAAAGTTAGCTGAAATTTTAAAGAATGCCCCAGCTAATGCGGTTGCATCTATTGCAGGTTTAAAGTACGACATCTTAATTGCAAACCCAAGTAAGATTATCTGCGTTGGTCTCAATTATGCAGATCACGCAAAAGAAGGTGGTCATGCCACGCCAGATCATCCAAGTTTTTTCATTCGTGTTAACTCCTCCCAAGTTGCCCATCAGCAACCAATGCTAGTGCCTAAGCAGTCTTCTGAGCGCTTTGACTATGAAGCTGAATTAGCTGTGATCATTGGTAAAACAGCACGCCACTTAACCGCAGAAAATGCTTTGGATTGTGTAGCAGGCTATTCTTGTTATAACGACGGTTCTGTGAGAGATTTTCAACGTAAGGGAACACAGTGGACTTTAGGTAAGAACTTTGATAAGACAGGTAGTTTTGGTCCATGGCTCGTGACTAAAGACGAATTACCTGCTGGTGGAGATGGTTTAAAAATCCAAGCTCGCTTAAATGGACAAGTTTTACAAGATGGTAATACAGCTGACTTTTTATTCTCTGTTTCCCAAGTATTAGTGATCCTCTCTGAAGTAATGACTCTTGAGCCGGGTGATGTCATTATTACTGGTACGCCTGCAGGAGTTGGATATGCTAGAAAGCCTCCTATTTTCATGAAAGAGGGCGACGTTTGTGAAATTGAGATTGAAAAAATTGGTATCCTCAGTAACCCAATAGCAAACGCTTAAGCATATTTTCTTGCGGCGATAACTTGCACGTAACCTATAGATTGTGATTAACCATGACTGATACTAATAAACAACCAGCTCCGATTCAGCTTTATTCATGGGCGACCCCAAACGGACACAAAGTTCATATCATGCTTGAAGAGTGTGGCCTGCAACTTGGTCGTGATTGGGATGTTCATGCAATTGATATTGGAAAAGGCGATCAATTTAAGCCAGAGTTTTTGAAAATTAGCCCTAACAATAAAATTCCTGCAATGGTTGATAATGCCGGTCCTGGTAATCAACCTATTAGCTTGTTTGAGTCAGGTGCTATTTTGATGTACTTGGCTGCGAAAACTGGTAAATTTATGCCTAAAAATGATCATGATCGTTTTAAGGTATTGGAATGGTTAATGTTCCAAATGGGTGGCGTTGGTCCGATGCTGGGCCAAACTCACCATTTTAGAATTTACGCTCCTGAAAAAATTGAATATGCTATCAATCGTTATACAAATGAATCTAAACGTATTTACGGTGTGATTGAAAAGCAATTAGCCCAAAATCCTTTCATTGCTGGTAATGAATACTCCATAGCGGATATCGCGATTTTCCCATGGTTACGTTCTTGGAAAAATCAAGGTGTTGAAATTACGGACTACCCACATTTATATAAGTGGTTTACTCAGATTAGCGAGCGTCCTGCAGTCATGCGTGGTGTTGAGGTTTTGCAAAGCTTAAGAGTGCCAATGCATGATGATAAAGCTAAGGAAATGTTATTTGGGGCGACTCAATATAAAAAGCATTAAGTAAATACCTGCTTGTAACTCCATCCATTAACCTGCAGGGATTCAGTGTCCTTGCAGGTTTTTTTAAAAAGTAGGAAGATGAACCGTTTTGACCAATTTATTTCTCGCCAAAATACCAACTCGGTAAGGTGGGATAAGTATGCCAAAGATGTGATTCCCTTGTGGGTGGCCGATATGGATTTTGCTGTGGCAGATTGCATTACGCAAGCCCTTGAGCGCAGAATAAAACATCCTATTTATGGCTATACGCATGCTTCGGAAGAACTTAAAGAGGCTATTCAAGATTACTTGTTAAAAAAGTATCAATACACCATTCAGAAAGACTGGTTAGTATTTATCCCAAGCGTCGTTAGCGGTCTGCATATGGCTGCCAGAAATTTATTGAAACCAGGTGAGCATGCGCTAATACCAGCCCCAGCTTATCATCACTTTCAAATGGCTCTAGAGGGCTCTAAGAATGCTTTTAGTACTTACTCCTATGTGTTACAGAATAATCGTTGGGTGATCGATTTAGACGCTATCAGAAAACTGATTTTACCCAATACGCGTCTACTGATGTTGTGTAACCCACACAATCCCGGTGGTACCGTTTTGAGTGCGTCTGAAATTGCACAAATCAATGCGATAGCTCAAGAACATCAAATCATTATTTGTTCCGATGAAATCCACGCTGATTTAATTCTTGATCCAGAAAAGCAACATATTCCAATTGGCAAAGATATTGATCCAGATCTTTTAACGATGAGTCTGATGTCACTGAATAAAACTTTCAATTTTCCGGGTATCGGATTAGGTTGGGCAGTGATCCCGAATGCAAATTTAAGAAGTCAATTTGCCAAAGATTTACATACTTTAATTCCTGGCCCTAACGCTCTTGCATTTGAGGTGAGTTTAGCTGCAATACAGGGTGGGGATGCCTGGCATACCGGGTTGTTGGAATATCTGCGTCAAAACCGACAAATTGTAAAATCCTGGGTTGAGTCTCACGCAAGTTTACAGATGGCTCATTTAGATGCAACGTATTTAGCTTGGATTGATGCTACTCTAGTCAATAACAAACAATTAAGCCAAGATTTTGTGGCTGCCGGAGTTGCTATTTCACCGGGCCAACAATTTGGTGCGAATGATTTTTTTCGGTTAAATTTCGGGACCAATCAAATGCTTTTAAGAGAAGCATTGGCAAGAATGTCTAATGTTTTAGAGAAAAATTAAAACCAAAATATTAGAAAGTTACAAATTATGCAGAGTTTACGATCCAGGTATTACTACTATCAGGTCAAGCGACAACTGGCCCAAATGAAGTCTTTAAGTTTTGAGCAACGTCGATTAGCTTATGATCAACTCGCATTAGATCGAGGAAATTTTGCAAAAGAGATTACCCTTGAGCGGAGGACCTTTGGCATCCATGCAGGCGACTATATTCAACCCCTTACGCATAAAAATCGTGGCATTGTGATTTATTTACACGGTGGAGTTTATGCACTAGGTTCGGCACTATCTCACCGAGCTATTGGTACGCATTTAGCAAAGGCCAGTGGTGCTGATGTATTTGTGTTTGACTACCCTCTAGCGCCAGAGAGACCATATCCTGCAGCACTCTATGACACGGTCGGACTGTATCGACATATTCAACATGAATTTGTGGATCGACCGATTGCCTTTGCAGGAGACTCTGCAGGTGCAGGCTTAGCCATTGGCGCCTCTCTTGTCTTGAGAGATGCTAATGATGTGATGCCAGTATCTTTGGGTTTGTTGTCGCCATGGACGGATTTAACAAGCAGTAATGCCACGCATCAAACCAAGCGCGCTTTAGATCCTTTTTTTGCGGATCCCCAGCGCTTAATTAATGCTGCTAAAACTTATGCTGGGGAGCATGCACTAACTGATCCGTTAATCTCTGCACAGTTTGCTAATTTAAAAAACCTGCCACCCATGCTAATTCAAGTGGGAGATTATGAAGCACTCTTAGACGATGCTTTAGTATTGCACCGCCGCGCTCTTGAAGCTGGGTTAGATGCATATATTCAGGTTTGGCCAAAGATGTGGCATGTTTGGCAATTACTCGCTGGTATGATGCCTGAGGCAAGTAAAGCAATCAATGATTTAGGCGACTTTTTGGATCAACATTTTAAGTAAAGTCGTTCTTGCATTTTAATCAGCGTAGTTAGCAAAGTATTCATGGGTGTTGGTACATTGAATAAGGTGCCTTTTTCTTGCACCAAGCCGTTGAGCTCTGCAATTTCTGTGGGGCGTTTTGCCATTAAATCTTGCGCCATCGAGGATTTTTGGTGTGGCCAACTAATCGCTACATTTTGAATTTGATTAAGGATAAATTGCTCATCTAAGGAGACTTTCTCCGCTTTAGCCAGCGAAAAACACTCTCGCACAATTGCATCAATAATTTCGGGAATATTAGTTTGCTGTACTAAGTTTTGATAATTGATGTGTCCTAATGCGGAGAGCGCGTTAAAAGCACAATTAATAATCCATTTACTCCATAAGTCATGCGTAATATTTGATGAAATACTGACCTGACAAGCAGCTCTTTGAAAAATTCCGGCTAATTGATTTAAGTCATGATCTGCATTATCTGATTCAATTGGCCTTCCCAGAACTAGCTTACCACCACCCTGGTAAGACACTTCATTTTCAGCACTCATAGAAAGTGCCGCATAAATCATCGCAACATCGATGGGGCGGCCTAAAATCTCAGCAAACCTAGCCGCATTTTGTAAGCCATTTTGTAGGCTAAGGACTAAAGTGTTCTTTGCTAAATAGGGTTGAATCTGCTTTGCGACGGCGGTAGATTGATTCGATTTGACGCAGATGAAAAGTGCTTTGGCATTTTGGATGACTTGATAATCATCCGTTACATTTATTTGAATATGCTGAATATAAGTGGGCCACTTGATTTGTAAGCCTTGTTCTCGAATAATTTTTGCTCGCTGGGGTTTTGCAATGAGTACGACTTCCTGACCGCTAGCAGCGATGAGGCCACCGTAAAAACAGCCAACTGCACCAGCGCCAAGAATTACAATCATTCATCAGCCTCTTTTGGATTAATCGCCAAGATCCGGTTCATCTAGAAAAATTTCTTGTAAATCATTTAAAAATTGTAAGCCTAAAGGCGTCGCTTGTAACTGTTGAAGATTGTTTTCTAGTAAACCTTTTTCGATGGCAAGATTCATCTGGGGCAAAATTTGGGTGATTTCAATTCCTGTTCGATCCGCAAAATAATGACTTGGTACCCCATCAATTAAGCGCAGTGCATTGAGCATAAATTCAAATGGAAGCTCTGAGCCTTGCACGACTCTCTCTTCGATCAGTGCTTTACTTGGGGAGTGAATATTTTTTAAATAGGTTTCTGGGTGCCGCTCTTTGACGGTTCTTAATATCTGATTAGCGGAGGAAATTTTGCCATGGGCTCCAGCCCCAATCCCTAAGTAATCTCCAAAAGCCCAATAATTCAGGTTATGTTGACAGCGGGCATTAGGTTTGGCAAAAGCCGAAATTTCATAGCGAGCATAGCCGTGCTTATTTAACTCTTCCAGGAGTTGGTCTTGCATATCGTAAGCGGTATCTTCATCCGGAATCGTGGGTGGGAATTTTGCAAAATAAGTATTGGGTTCAATCGTTAAGTGATACAAGGAAACGTGCCCGGTGTCATAACTTAATGCTTCTCGTAAATCAGAAAGTGCTTGCAAAGGAGTTTGTCCTGGCAGAGCATACATTAAGTCGATATTCACTTTGGGAAAATAGTGTTTCGCAAGCTTAATTGCTTCTCTGGCCTCATCAGCATGATGAATCCGGCCGAGGCTACTTAAATGTTCATCATTAAAACTCTGAATACCCAGAGAGATGCGATTCACACCACTAGCAGCGTAAGCAGCAAAATTGGCAGACTCGACCGAGCCGGGGTTAGCCTCTAAAGTAATTTCGATATCTGCATCCATAGGAATACGCGCTCTAATGGCCGCCAGCAGGTAATCAAGATTTGGTCCAGAAATAAGGCTCGGAGTACCACCACCAATAAAGATAGAACGAATTCTTCGGCCCCATATAAGGGGTAAGGAATTCTCTAAATCTAAAATTAAAGCTTCGATATATTGAGTCTGCGCATCAGCAAACTGATCTTGTGCAGGCGCATTGTGCGAATTAAAGTCACAATAAGGACATTTTTTTTCGCACCAAGGAAAATGTATATAAAGTGCTAGGGGTGGTAGGGAGGTTAACTGCGTTCCTAAGGTCTTGCTGGATGATTTTTTTAACCAGACTACGGGTTGTTCAGGAATGAGGTTCATCTGGCAGAACGATCAATTAGGGCTTGGATAAGCTCTTCAGTTGCTAGGGCACGATGACTCATGATGTTTTTTAATTCGAGAGAAATCTCAGCTGCAGTTTTTTGAAACGGCGGAAGGAAAAAATGACAATCATAGCCAAAGCCCCCGGTTCCTCGCGCATCATCGACGACCTCGCCGCGCCACTGAGCACTGACAAGAATGGGTTCCGGATCATTTGGATATCTAACCAGTACAAGGGCACAAACATAATGCGCATTTCGGTTTGTCACGCCTTGTAAATTCTGAATTAATAATTGGTTATTTTCTTGAT
>CANFME010000049.1 GCA_947448305.1 Burkholderiaceae bacterium | reverse complement strand
GAATGTATCAGTAGTATAACTATTTAAAAATAACTATTAAGAGACCTATGTTGCAAAATTTCAAACGACTCAAGCGAAGTCTATTTTATTGCTTAGCACTTTGTTTTAACCTACTGTTTATTTCAAACACTTTGGCGGAAGAAGTTCAGTGGCCAACACGAACCGTAAAAATTATTGGACCCGCAGCTGGCTCAGGGACTGATTTAACTATCAGAATCATCGCAAAGTATTTAACCAAGATTTGGCAGCAGCCCGTCATTATTGAAAACAAGCCCGGTGCTGGGGGCTCTATTGGTACTGCCTTTGTAGCTAAATCCGAACCAGATGGATACACTTTACTGACACAATCTGCCTCATATGCGGCCAATCCTTCGATTTATAAGAAATTACCATATGAGCCAAGTAAAAATTTTATCGATATCGATATTTTGGGAATGACCCCTTATGCACTAGTCGTCAATGCAGAACAGCCAATTAAATCGGTTAAAGACCTCGAGGCGATGGCTAAAATCAAGCAATCGAGTATGGCGTTTGCCTCTGCTGGTGTTGGGAGCTCAACGCATCTTGCAGCGGAGTACCTCAATCAAACCTTGGGCATCAAACTCTTACACATCCCCTACAAAGGATCACCGGACGCAATTGCTGATGTGATGGCTGGGAGGTCAACTTTCTACATGGCTCCTCTTGACGCAGCCATGGGCATGATCAAATCTGGTCGATTAAGAGTGATTGGTATGACGAGTAAGAATCGTTTAGAAATCATGCCAGACATTCCAACCATTGCGGAACAAGGATATAGTCAGTTTGAAATTAGTCTATGGGTTGGCTTATGGGCACCAACAGGAACACCCTCCGCCATTATTGAAAAAATTAACCGTGATATTGGCGCTGCGATGTTAGACCCTGAAGTAAAAGATGCTTTCCAAAAAGCTGGAATTCAATCACGTCATATGAGCTTGGAACAAGTCAAACAGTTTGTAAAAACGGATATTGTTAAATATCAAAAAATTGCAACTGCTGCGGGCATTGAACCACAGTAAAAATCCTTTAGAAAGCTGAAGAGAAAACTTAAAGGGCAATTGCAAAACAATGCAATTGCTCTTTTTTACAAACTAGCAGGCACTGATTGTAAATAAGCCCATAAAGCTTCTAACTGCTCTTTACTTAGGACATCCTCCCATGGGGGCATCGCATTTTTTCCATAGGTTACAGAATCAATAAATCGAATCTTACTATCCCTTGGAAACTTGCCTAAATCAAAGCCCCATTGAGGATTTTTCATTTGTGCTCCATGACAAGCTGCACAATATTGTTGATAGGTTTTTTCGCCAATTGCAATTGCACCAGCATCTTGCGCAGAGACCTTAAAGCTTACACAAAAACCTATCAACATCAGTCCTACAACTATTCTACTTTTCATACTATTTAATTCGTTAATCATCAATTTTTGACAGGTAGTGCAAAGACCGTTACTGAACCACCCGTTGGTACTTTATCGCCAGCAAAACGCTTGGGATTACTTCCACCAATACCTGAAAGAATCGCTACGTACTGACGACCTTTGTAAGAGTAGGTGATTGGAGGGGCATTAATACCAGAACCAGTTTTGTATTGCCATAGTTGCTTACCACTATTTTGATCCAAGGCGATGAACTCACCCGTTAACTTGCCGGTGAATAACAAGTCGCCGTCTGTTGCTAAAACTCCAGCAGAGTTATACATATCAGTAACCGGTTCACTCCAAACGACTTTGCCACTCAAAGGCTCGATGGCTTTAAAAAATCCAAGTGGTTCGCCAGCTGGAGTTTTGAAGCTTGATTGAATACCCGTATAATCAGATCCTAAATTCAACTCAGCCTTCACAAACTTCATGACTCGTGCTTGATTCCATGTATTGATATACATCAAGTTTTTCTTTGGGTTATAAGCATTTAAGACTGCATTCGTGCCTCGAGAAGGGAAGATTTCAACTGTCTCACCATTCATCGCACGACTTAAAATATCCGTTAACACTGGACGACCCGTTTTTAGATCAATTTCACTGGCCCAGTTTACTTTGACAAAGGGTCTAGCTGAAATGAGTTTGCCGTTCGTTCTGTCTAGAACGTATAAGAATCCATTCTTATGCGCATTAAAAAGTACCTTACGCTCTTCACCGTTAATTTTCACATCTGCCAAAATGCTTTCTGCAGTGGAGTCATAATCATAACTATCGTTGGGGACATATTGATAGAACCAAACCATTTCACCCGTTTTTGGACGAATCGCAAGAATACTTGAAGTATATAAACTGTCTGCACCATCACGATATTCTGGATTATAGGGCTCTGCATTACCAGTACCGATATAAATCAAATCAAGTTGCGGATCATAGTTTGCATACTGCCAAGTCGAACCTCCACCATATTTCCATGCATCTGGTTTATTTTTTGGCCAAGTCTCAGAACCAGGCTCGCCCGGTGCTGGAATCGTATAAGTACGCCAGAGTTGCTTGCCTGTTTCTGGGTCATAACCTTCAATAAAGCCCCGAGCTGTCGTATCACTACCACCCATGCCATTAATCAACACACCATTTGCAATGATTGGTGCAATGACACCCTTCGTCCCATCCTTCCAATCAGCAAATTTCGTCTTCCAAATTTCCTTGCCGGTTTTCATGTCTAATGCCATCAAATGGTCATCTACCGATTGACGAAATAACTTTCCGTTATAAATAGTCGCTGTACCGCGCATGAGCGCTCCACCACCTGCAACTCGAAGAGCAGCACGCTCAAATTGAACGGGAGTTCGCCAAATTTGACGACCCGTTTCTAAGTCAAAAGCAAAAGTCCAGTTGCCATTAACCACATACATGACCCCTTCGAATACCGTTGGGTGAGCATGCTCTCCCATCTCGTTACTAACACTAGAGGTCCAAACTGGCTGAAGTTGTTTCACGTTTTGTTTGTTAATTTGCTTTAACGAACTAAACATTTTGAGATCGTATCCGAGTCCAAAATTCACGACATTTTCTGGATTTTTAGAACCAGCCAGTAAATCATTATTAGTTTGTCCGTTTGCTAAAAAACTCAGCCCCAACATACTTATTAAAAGAACTTTTTTCATGAATCTGTCTCCTATTTTTTACTACTTTGTAAAAATCAAGCTAGCTTTCGCTATTCCTTTTCATGCATTTACTGCTAAGTTATTAATACAAAAATTGTTGTACTGCTTTTTGATCAAAATTAAATCCCCAGCCAGGAGTTGTTGGTACATTGACTGTACCGTCCGGATTCAAAATTAATTGCTCTTGGTACAAAGGTGAAAACCATGGCATATATTCTACGAAGATGGCATTGGTCATCGTAGCGGCTAGTGGTAATGACATTTGCGTAAATAAATGCGGGGCAATTGCAATATTAGCTGCCTGAGCTAAATGTGCCACTTTCAAAAGTTCAGTCGGCCCACCCATTCTTTGTAAATCTGGCATCAAGATATCTGCAGATTTTTTATCTATCATTTCAATCATACCAAGAGCAGTGAACTCATTTTCGCCACTCGCTATCGGCGTATCGAGTGCTGCAGCGATTTGCGCCTCACCATGATGGTCATTAAAAATGACAGGCTCCTCAATCCAAGCTAATTGAAACTCTTCTAATTGTCTACCAAGACGAATCGCATGAGACACAGTTAATTGCTGATTACAATCGGTCATCAATTCAATACCGTCACCGATAGCTTGTCTTACTGCTTTGACGCGAGCGACATCATCTGCTATTTTTTTAGATCCAAGAGACATCTTGATTGCTTTAAAACCTTCTTTTACTAAAGCTTGCGCTTCATTTTGCAATTCGGGAATGGATGCAGAAAGTCTTAAACTGCCACTTCGGTACATTGGTATAGTGGTTTTAACTACCCCGATTAATTGACTCACATTTTGATCGGCGTGCTTTGCTTTTAAATCCCATAAAGCCGAATCAATAGCCGACAAAGCAATGGCACCCACGCCTCTTTGGCCTAAAAAAACGAGCTCACGCCACACTTGAGCAATCCATTCACCGTGCATACGAATATCACGATCAATAATTAAGCTCTCTAAACTCAGTATCATCTCTCGGATTAAATTTAATCGAACTCCATTTAAGGTAAAGACCATGCCCTCACCAAAATGTTCGTTTGTTCTAAGAGTAATGAGTAAGGCATCAGCAGAGTGAATCACCATTTTGCCACTTGGAATGGGCTTATCAAGAGGCACTTTTACCGCTTGAATTTGTAATGACTTGACTTTCAAGATGCTTCCTTAGAAATTATTTATTCGGCTTTAATGTTGGCATCTTTGACTAATTTACCCCACATCGCAAAATCAGCTTGTAAGAACTCTTTGAACTCATTGTTATTTCGATAATCTGGAATAAGTCCTAACTCTTGCATTTTTTGTTGTATTTGGGGAGTTTGTATAACAGCGGCAAATTCTTTACCTAATTTTTCAGTGATTTCAACGGGAGTTCCTGCTGGAGCGAAAGCACCCTGCCATGTCTCCATTTGAAACCCTGGAACAGCAATATCCGCAATCGGTTTGACACCCGGTAATGCTGGGATTTCAGACTTACTACTCACCCCCAATGCTCTGAGTCGGCCGCTTTTAATAAATGGACTCGCGACTGGTACTACCTCAAATGCCAAATCCAATTGACCACCAATCAAATCAGCCATGACACCAGGTCCACCTTTATATGGCACGTGCTGCATTGAAGTTCCAGTAAGATGCATAAATACTTCAGCGGATAAATGATGCGCACTACCTAAACCACTAGTACCGTAATTTAAAGTACCTGGTTTGTTTTTTAATTCTTTGATGACGTCATTAACCGTCTGAAAGCGACTATTTGCTGGCACAACTAAAACAGTCGGCCCTCTATCCCATAGAGAAAGTGGCACAAAATCCTTGATTGGATGATAGCCAGAACTCTTAGTTAAGTAATAGTTCGTGGCATTCGTCGTCGTATTGCCAGCTAGCAATGTATAACCATCTGGTGCCGCTTTAGCTACATACTGAGCACCAACCATTCCTGATACGCCAGGTTTATTTTCAATCAGTACTTTTTGACCTAAACGCTCAGACAGAAGAGGTACGATTAAGCGCGCAATTGAGTCAACACCGCCACCAGCAGTATATGGCACGATCAAGGTAATAGATTTTTGTGGAAATGAAGTGGATTGGCTAAAGGTTACATTTGGTAAGAATGTCATCATGCAAATCATGGCACTGAAAATGCCAAAAGGTTTTTCCCATAAACGATGCTTAAAATCATTTACTTTCATTTTTGTCCCCAGTTATTTATCTATTTTTTACAATAATAACTGAATCTATTCCCAAAAATGTATTTTGATCTACTAATTTTTTTGAGAGTTTATAGGCTTACTTATACATCCGATTCTGAGGAACTACTCAATTGACCAACCGTCACACCTCTGAGCATAACTTGATTTTTACCCAGATCTTCAACGACCAACTTGCCGAGATTAGCAACGATATCTGGGCTAATAAAGTTACAAGGATCCTCAATCTCATATAGCTTTTTAACAATGAAGGTATTGAACGCGTCCTTTTCAGATTCTGGCTTAGAAATCACACAACTACCGTCATCAAAAATTTCAGCGGTAGATAATCGAGGTGATTGCGATGACACAGATTCAGAATTATCTAATAAATGTTTTGCTTGCAGGTCACAATTCAGTAAATAAGCAATGATTGATGTGCTGGCAATTTGATTTTGGTTCATTTCGTTCCAATCAAAATGGGCCATTGCAGCACCTATTATTAAAGAAGAATAAGAGAAATTTTTAGTGAGGATGATTTGGGCGCCAGATAAAAGACACGCAGAAATATCTAATCCAGATCGGAGCTGTGAATTAAAGACTAAATTTCCTTGATTTAAAACTTTATTTAACTCGTCAAAACTTTCAGAGTCAGTAGCTTGTTCATACAATAGCTCTTGATCATCCATCACAACTTTAGGTTGGGGTAAGCCAAGCAAAATAGCAAGTTTGATTATTTCTCTTACGAACAGTTTAGGTGTAGCGTTGCCATAATTACAAAGAAGTACCACATTATTATTTAGGCATTTGGTCAAGATATCTTGTGACTTATTGTCAAATAAGTAATCCCAACAATGATTTTGCAAAGGTACATCAGATACTTTTTCAAAATCATTAACTATTAAATGTTCGACGACGACTGCGCAAGACAAATTTCTCTCGACCATCTCATTCAATGTTTGAATAAGCGTATCTCGGCCAGTACCTAAAAAGCACTTTGCATACGTAAGTTTAAGATTTTGCAATGATTTTCTCCAATTTTTAAATTTTGAACTTATGTATAGTTAATGTAAAATTAATTTATTTGATGAATTATGCTGTTTTACTTATGAATCTTTCTGGTCGATTAATTGATGCCTTTTTAGCACTTGAAGAGACAAAGCGATTTTCCCTTGCCGCTGAACGATGCCATGTTTCTGCCTCTGCCTTCAGCCAAATGATTAGCCGGCTCGAAGAGAAGGTGGGAATCAAACTATTCGATCGCAATACACGTAATGTTTCATTGACTCCAGAGGGAGAAATTTTTTCCATAGGTGTTCATCGGATAGCTAATGAGATGGCGAATATCGTTAGTGAAGTTCAGTTTAGAGCTTCTAAAAATGCTGGAAAAGTGTCCATTGCTGCCCCCCCTTCTTTGGCGGCTTCATGGTTGCCGAAGCAACTAGCCGAATTCAGATTGCAATTTCCGGGTATTGAGCTGAAACTCTATGATGTCTTTGCAGACTCCTGCCGTGAGATGGTTGCCAATGGAGAGGTTGACTTTGGTTTTAATGCCCATCTCAAATATGAAATTGATTTCGATAAGGAGTTATTTATTAATGAAAGGCTACTTTTAATCTGCCATATTACGGATCCACTTGCTAATCGAACCGCACTTCATTTAGAAGACTTAAGAAATCGCTCCTTTATTTATACTTCTAAAACAGGTAGTGTGCGGCAACAGCTTGAACCATTGGTTAAGAATATTAATTTACAAGATAGCGGATTTGAAGTCTCTCATCTCAATACAATCGCAGGATTAGTGGTGAATCGGTTGGGTATCAGTATCGTAAGTGAATCGGCAATTGCGCTAATCAACCGGCCTGAAATGGTCGCTATCCCATTTCACGACCCTAGAGTCATTAGACCTATTTATTTAATAAAAAAACGTAATCGAAGTCTATCCTTTGCTGCTAAAGCACTTTGGGACCAATTACTCCAAAATTCAGATAACTTATTGGTACATTGATTTTTTTAAATCTAAACATTCATTTGGGCCTCTTCGATTTTTATTTGATTTAGAATTAACTACAAATAAGATAAAAAATGGAGACAAATCATGGAAAAGCCAAAAGGCCCTAATGAAGGATCAGGTTTTCAATTAAATCGAAGAGCGCTTTTGAAGTCAGCTGTCAGTACGGTTGCAATTGGCAGTTCTCTCACAGCAGTGGCACAAACAAATAATGTTGCCCAGCCTAAACCTTTGGCCACTCAAGCTCCCACCAAAGGATATGTATTCTTTACGCCTGCTGAGCAAGAGTTTATTGAAGCAGTTGTTGATCATATGATTCCGGCTGATCAATACAGCCCTAAGGGAAGTGATCTAGGCGTCAATATTTTTATTGATAGAGCTCTCAATGATGGATGGGGTAAGGGAGACCGTCTTTACTTAAATGGTCCTTGGCAAACGGGTACGGCATTTCAGGGGTATCAATTACCAATGAATCCAGCTGAATTATTCAGACTAGGTATTGAACAATGTAATCAATACTGCTTAAAAAATCTTCAAAACACTTTCCATTTGTTACCTAAGAACAGTAAAGAAGATGTTTTAAAGAAATTACAAGCTGGGCAAATTACCTTTGCAAACAGCCTTTCTGGTAAAACTTTCTTTGATCTTTTATACCAAACCGTGAATGAAGGCTTTTTCTGCGATCCAATCTACGGCGGCAATGCCGACAAGGCTAGCTGGCGAATGCTCGGCTTTCCAGGTGTCATTGCAACCCACGCGATCAATATTGAAACATTTAAAAATAAAAAATATGTATCAAATACTTTAAGTATTTCTGATATCAGTTAATTCAAAGGATTTGAAATGGCCAAGAGTTTTCCAGAAGTTGATGTAGTTATTGTGGGTATGGGTTGGTGTGGGGGTATTCTCGCAAAAGAACTCGCAGAGTCGGGGATGAAAGTAGTAGGTCTAGAGCGTGGGGCAACCAGGACGGTGGAAAACGATTTTTCCGTGCCGCATATTCGCGACGAGTTGGAATATCATGCCAGAACTGGACTCGCACAAAACCTAAAAAAAGAAACTTGGACAGTTCGAAATGGGATTTCAGAAACTGCTTTACCCATGCGCAAATATGGCTCTTTTATTCCCGGTGATGGTTTGGGTGGATCTGGTGTGCATTGGAACGGTCAGACTTGGCGTTGGACGGACATGGAGTTTAAAATCAAATCCAACTATGTGGAGCGTTATGGGAAAAAATTTATCCCCGAAGATATGACGATCCAAGATTGGGGTATTACTTACGCTGAACTTGAGCCTTACTATGATCATTTTGAAAAAATCGCTGCCGTTTCTGGGGTAGCAGGCAATCTCAATGGTCAAATAAAAAATGAAGGAAACCCTTTTGAGGCGCCCAGAAAAAATCAGTATCCACTGCCACCCCTCAAACAAAGTTTAGCCTGTGATTTATTTACCAAAGCAGCTAAAGATTTGGGTTACCATCCTTTCCCAATTGCAACAGCAAACGCCTCAGCAGCTTATAAAAACCCTGATGGTATTCAATTTGGTCAATGCCAATATTGTGGTTTTTGTGAAAAATTTGGTTGTGAATCCAATGCCAAAGGGTCGCCTCTCAATACAGTAATTCCTGTTGCTCTGCGCCAACCTACTTTTGAGTTACGCACCAATAGTTGGGTTACGAAAGTGGTGATGAGTAAAGATAAAAAACAGGCCACAGGTGTCAATTATCTGAATACTGTGACGGGTGAGGAATGCTTTCAGGCTGCAAAAATTGTCATCCTGGCTGCCTTTGGTTTAAACAATACCCAACTCATGCTTACCTCAGGAATTGGTTCGGTCTATGACCCTGTTACTCAAAAAGGCTTGATTGGTAAAAACTATGCCTATCAAACAGGCGCCAATGCAAACTTATTTTTCAAGGATAAGATCTTTAATCCCTTTATGTCGGCTGGTGGTCTCATCACCGTGATGGATGATTTTCATGCGAACTGGGATTTTGATCGTTCACCACAAAATTTTATTGGTGGTGCAACGATTTGGGGAGGGTTTTTTAATGGTCGTCCTTTAGAGTATCACCCTACCCCTCCGGGTACTCCAAGTTGGGGTTCTGCTTGGAAAGAATCAATGGCCACTTGGTATCAAAAGACAATGAGGATTGCAGCGAATGGTAGCGTTATGCCCAATCGTTACAACTATCTTGACTTAGATTCCACTTATAAGAATTCGGCTGGCACCCCCCTTATGAGAATGACTTTTGATTACAAACCCAATGAGCATCGACTGTCTACTTTTGCGGCAGGCTTAATTGATCAAATTGGAAAGTCTTTAAATCCAACGATGATGACAAAACCAGCGCCAAGAGTAACCCCATGGAATGCCGCAGTTTACCAATCGACGCATAATACGGGCGGCACTATCATGGGTACAAATCCTTCCAACAGTGTTGTGAATAAACACTGTCAGAGTTGGGACTTACATAATTTATTTATTCTAGGCTCCTCAGTGTTTCCGCACAATTCAGCATATAACCCAACAGGCTTGTTAGGTGCTTTGTCCTATCGAACTGCTGATATCATCAAAACAATTTATCAAAAAAATCCTGGAAAACTAATCTCTTAAATTGGCTGAAATGTATTTTTGCTAGAACATCCCTATTACAAGTTTGTTCGAGATATGTTATTTTAAAAAATAAATAAAAAATCGGAGATACGTAAAAATGAACTCTCATGCAATGGACGCTCGTGACGCGGATATGCCAAGAAGGGCACTTCCTGTAATTGATTTGGGACCTTATTTAAAAGGTGATGTTGGTGCTCTTGACCAATTAAGTCATGAGTGGCGAGATGTTTGCGAAAAACTTGGCTTCTTATGCGTGATTAATCATGGAATACCTGATGAATTAATTGCTGAAATGGAAGCTGCTACGCGTGAATTTCATGCCTTGGCTGATGAAGAAAAATTAAAAATCAAAGTGACTGATCATCAAAGGGGGTACATTCCCTCTAGAGCGACAATTCTTAAACATTCGAGTTACCAAACGCATACCAAATTAGATACTGTCGAATGTATGGTAGTTGCGACGGATTATCCAAAAGACCACCCTGAACTCATCGCTGGCAAACAATTCTATTCAAGAAACCTCTGGCCAGAAAACTTACCAAGTTTTCAAATAACCGTAGAAAAGTATATGAGTACGGTACAGGCACTTGGGATGCAACTTCTTCCTGTTTGGGCGAAATCATTAGACTTGCCTGAAAACTACTTTTTACCCTATTTTGCTGAACCATATAGTTATTTCCGTATTGCTAAATATCCCAAAACAGAGTTTGTAGAAAATCAAGAATTTGGTTTAGGTGCGCATGCCGACACGGGTTTTATGACTTTTTTACCACCTGCCCTTGAGCAAGGTTTACAAGTGTTAGATGAAAACAGCCAGTGGTTTTGGCCTGTTGTGCCTGAGGGCGCTGTCATCGTCAATACAGGACTTTTTTTGTCGCGCTGGACAAACAATCGCTTTAGGGCAACTCCACATCGCGTTTTGCCCCCCAAGCACAATGATCGATACTCATTTGCTTGTTTTATCAATACTAGCTTAGATGCTGTGGCTTCTTGTTTGCCGACCTGCCAAACGAAGGATAATCCACCCCTCTACCCGGATCAAAGTTATTGGTCTTATTTTCAGTGGTACATGAAAAACACCTATACGCACTACGGTAGTATTTCGGCACCTGAGGATGAAGTTACTTCATAACCGCTTTTACATGAATTAGCTTTGCCTTGGTGCAAAGCTAATTCGTTCCTACTTACCTTTTAACACCAGCCATTTGCTCAAGTACCTTGCAAACAACAGCTGTGTCATCTTCACCAAAACCTTGATTTAAAGATGAATAATAAAGCTGATGAGTGGTATCAAACAATGGCGTTGGGCAATTTAAATCTGCAGCAAACTTCGAAATAATTGACAGGTCTTTCATAAAGGTGTTCACAGTAGCTGTCACTTTGTCATACTCGTTATTCACCATCAGAGGTCCACGAATAGCAAACATTTTTGATCCACCAGCACTATCCTTGAGCACTTCGTAGACATCGTCTAAATTCATACCAGCCTTACTTGCTAGAGCAAAAACTTCTCCAGCTGCTGCATTATGGATACCTACCAATAAATTAGCCAAGTATTTCATTTTTGAACCGTTACCGCACTCTCCTAGATAATAATTAGACTTCGACATTCCAGGAAAAATTTCTTTCACCTTTTCAAAGGCTTCTTTATTACCACTCGCAAAAACAATCAAATCACCAGTGATTGCTTGCGCTCCAGTCCCGCTAACGGGACAGTCCATAAAGTACTTATTAACCCCTTGCATGGCTTGGTACATTTCCATTTTCAGTGTCAATGGCATGGTACTAAGTTCCATCACGACATTGGGTAATTGACTTTGACAAATACCATTTGCGCCTGTAAAAACCTCTCTCACAACTTTCTCTGTTGGCAAGGAAGTAAATAGATAGGGGGTTGTATTTGCGACCTCTAAAGGTGATTTGGCTACTTGCCCACCATTCGCCACAAACTGCGCTAAGGCTTCAGGGGACACGTCATAACCAATGACCTCATGCCCTGCCTTTAATAAATTATTAGAGATCGCACCACCCATAATGCCTAATCCAACAAAACCAACTTGTACCTTCTTTTCCATCAACGTCTCCGATTTATTTTGTTTTTAAAAAATTCTCACTCAGCTTTAACGTTTAAATCTTTGACCATTTTTTGATATTTATCTAATTCGGTCTTAATAAACGCTGTAAATTCTGCAGGTGTAGAAGGCCCCGTCGTTTGAAGTCCTTGCGAGTCGAGAGTCGCCTTAATATTGCTTTCATTCATAGCAAGTTTTACAGCCTTATTAATCTTATCGATTAAGGCTGGCGACATATTCTTTGGCCCCATAATGGAATACCAGTTGGTCACATCGAAACCCTGAATACCGACCTCATTAAAGGTCGGCAAATTTGGTAAGGACTGTAATCGATTGGGAGTAGAAATAGCTAAAGCTTTTAACTTGCCTGCTTTAATTTGTTCGAGCAGTGGAGGCATCGTATCAAAATTCATCGAAATTTGATTTGCCATTAAATCAATAATAGCCTGTCCACTGCCTTTGTAAGGAACATGCCGAATATCAATATTGGCAATTTTCCCAAATAAGGCACCTGCTAAATGTTGAGTACTGCCAATGCCCGAAGAACCATAGGTCATTTCACCTGGTTTCGTTTTCGCAATATTAATTAATTCATTTACTGTATTAGCAGGCGTCAATGGATTTATCGCTAATATATTAGGTACATAACCAAGATAAGTAATCGCTGAAAAATCCGTTGCTGGATTGTAAGGGACTTTATTTAAAACAAATGGCGCAATTGCATTGGAATTGGAATGACCCATCAGTAAGTAATACCCATCAGCTGAGCTCTTTGCGACAAAGTCAGCAGCAATGGTACCGGCAGCACCTGTTCGATTTTCCACGATGACAGTTTGGCCTAAAATTTCACCTAGCTTTGGCGCTAAAGCACGGGCAACAATATCCGTGCCACCGCCAGGAGCAAATCCCACAATCAGATGAATTGGTTTATTAGGATAGTTATTACTCTGCGCAAAAACTGCTTGACTTAAGAAGATCAGTCCTAAAAATAAAAACTGCGAAACTTGTTTGACTTTGAACCATTGCATGCTCTACCTCACTTCATTAGTTGATCGAGAAAACAGAAGTACTAAAAGACTTTTCTTGCAAATGCATCGCTAGCACCTGAGCTACATGAAGTGCTTGCTTTTCTGAGCCATCATGGATTTGATGGCGACAACTGACCCCGTTGGCAACCACAATTGCATCGGGTTGATTTCTGATGCTTGGCAGAAGTGATAATTCTGCCATTTGCTTCGATACTTCAAGGTGCTCTACTTCGTAACCAAAACTACCCGCCATGCCACAACAAGAGGTTTCAATCATTTGAACACTAGCCTTAGGAATGATTGCTAACAAATCCAGAAGTGGCTTTACCGTATCCATAGCTTTTTGATGGCAATGTCCATGCACTTGAATCGCATTTTTTGCCTCACTCAGTTTTAAGTGTAATCGGCCTTGCTTATGCTCTTCAAATAAAAACTCTTCAAAAAGTTTTGAATTATTTGCCAATTGATTTAATTCTTCAGCGCTATAACCAAGACCCATGACTAAATACTCGTCTCTTAAACTCAGCACACAAGATGGCTCTAAACCAATGATTGGAATACCTTGTTGAGTAATCGGCATGAGAACATCAAGCAACTCTTTTGCTGAAGCCTTGGCCTGATCCATCATTCCTGTGCTCATAAAAGTTCGACCACAACAATAATGCCCATTTTCTTTTTTTAATAAATGCACACTAAAACCACCTGCCTTGAGAACAGCAAGAGCTGCTCTAATGTTTTGTGCTTCAAAAAATCCATTAAAGGTATCAACCCAAAACACGACCGGTTTATGAGCGTTCTTTAATTCTTCTAAACTGGTTAATTCGAACTCTTCTTCGAAAGATTGCGTGAAAGCAGTATCCTTGGTCCAACTCGGTAATTGTCTTTGCGCAGAAATACCAGTGAATTTCTCAAGCAAATTAGCAATCGCTTTATTTTTATTTCTAAAGTTAAATAGGCTGGGCAATCCAGGGGTATTCGCAATCCAGTGGGCATATTGAGGTAAGGTCCCAATTAAACGGTCTCTTAATGTATAACCATGTTTAGTTTTATATTGGTGGGTAAACTCGAGCTTCATTTTCGCCATATCCACGCCCGTTGGACACTCGCGTTTACAACCCTTACAGCCGACACATAAATCAAGGGCCTCTTTTACTTCAGCAGTCGCTAAACCAGATTCTTCTAACTGACTAGATAAAGCTAACCTCAAGGTATTTGCTCGTCCGCGAGTAACATGCTTTTCATCTCGAGTAACTCGGTAACTTGGACACATGGTTCCTGCATCGAACTTACGACAATGGCCATTGTTATTGCACATCTCAATTGCCTTCGCAAAACCATTAGCTGGGTCGCCACCTGAACCTGGTGCAGATGTTTTTTCTGTCAAAGGATTGTTTTGCACATTCCAACTAGACCAATCAAAAGCTGTCTGAATTGGAATTACTTTATAGCTTGGCGGGAACCGAAATAGACTTTGGTCATCCATTTTTGGCGGATCAATAATTTTTCCAGGATTAAACAAATTGGTTGGATCAAAGTTATTTTTAATTTTCCGAAACGCTTCATTAATGTTGGATCCAAACTGCCACTGTATCCATTCCCCCCTAGAAATACCGTCGCCATGCTCGCCACTAAAAGCCCCTTTATACTTTGCTACTAGTTCAGCAGCTTCTTCGGCAATAACACGCATTTTTGCAGCGCCGTCTCGTCGCATATCTAGTATGGGTCTGACATGTAATGTACCCACTGAGGCATGTGCATACCATGTCCCTCTTGAGCCATGTTTTGTAAAGACCCCAGTTAAATCATTCGTATACTGCGCCAAATGTTCTAAAGGAACCGCACAATCTTCGATAAAGCTAACGGGTTTACCATCCCCCTTAAGGCTCATCATAATATTGAGACCGGCCTTTCGAACTTCCCAAAGATTCTTTTGAGTTAATGGATCAATCATTTCTACTACGCTACCTGGCAAACCTAGATCACCCATCAACTCGACGAGCTTGTTTAATTGTTGCTTTAGATAGGACAAATCATTACCGGCAAATTCAACTAATAAAATTGCCTCAGGTGTTGGTGCTTGAGGGTCTTTGAGGCCAGTCTCGATAATTTTTTTAAAGGCAGGATTAGTCCTTGCTAAATCAATCATCGTCCGGTCAACTAATTCCACAGCACATGGGCCCAACTTCACAATATGTTGTGCACTATCCATCGCTTTGTAAAAGCTAGAAAAGTTAATCACTCCAAGCGTTTTTTGTTGAGGTAACTCGGCGAGCTTTAAACGTAGCTTTTTAAAATACGCCAAACTTCCTTCACTTCCGACTAATAAATGCGATAGATTGACCCGACCATCTTCGGTATAGGGCTTTTCATTTTGATTGTTAAAAATATCTAAGTTGTATCCTGCAACCCGCCTTAATACCTTCGGCCATTTTTCTTCAATTTCTGCGTGATGATTAAGCGCTAATTGCTGCACAAACCGACCTAACTCAAGGGCTCTACCCGTAGCATTTTGCATCAACCCAAAGGAGCTTACCTTGCCATCAGCTAACCAAGCATCAATGCCTAAAACATTGTGGACCATATTGCCATACGCAATCGATCGACTGCCGCAAGAGTTATTACCCGCCATCCCGCCGATCGTTGCTTGAGCAGAAGTAGAGACATCTACCGGAAACCAAACATGATGTTTTTTTAAAGCTTGGTTCAAATGATCTAAGACCATACCAGGCTCAACTTCTACATACCCATCTGCGATATTCAAATCTAATAAATTACGAAAATTTGGCGAATTATCTATGACTAATGCAGCCCCGGTGGTTTGACCACATTGGCTGGTTCCACCACCTCTTGGCAAAATAGGGATAGCAAGTTCTTGAGCAATCTCAATGGCAGCTTGAATATCTTGTGCTGTTTTGGGAATAAAAACAGAGATCGGAATCGTCTGATAAATCGAAGCGTCTGTAGCATAACGCCCACGGCTGGCTAAATCAGATAATACTTCACCACTTGTATTTTTTTGCAAGCGGGTCTGAAGTTGTTGTGTAATCTCCATTTTTTCCATTTATTTAGCGTCTCAGTCTTTAGAATTATCCATGGACTTGAGGTTGAATGTTATATTTCTACTATTAATATAATTGAATTATGAATAAAAGTATCTAATAAGAAACACTGATAAGAAAGTTAACCACGATATGCTCAAACTAGACAATCATCCATCAGGTCGCCATTTTTTACATATCCCTGGCCCAAGTCCAGTACCGTCAAGGATACTTAGAGCGATTAGCTACCAAACCATTGACCACCGTGGTCCAGAGTTTGGTGTATTTGGTTTGGAGTTATTGAAAAAAATTCGGCTTCTATTTAAGAGTGATGATCCAGTGATTATTTATCCTGCCTCAGGGACTGGAGCGTGGGAAGCAGCCCTAGTGAACACACTCAACCATGGTGATACCGTCCTTATGTATGAGTCAGGACATTTTGCTTCTCTTTGGCAACGTCTTGCGCAAAGAATGGGTCTAAAAACTGAGTTTATTTCTAAACCAGGTCTCGAAGGTTGGCGTGGTGGCGTGGATGCAAAAGCGATTGAAGAACGCCTCAAAGCAGATCCAAACCACATCATTAAAGCCGTTTGTGTCGTACACAATGAAACATCCACGGGTGTCACTTCAGATGTTGCGGCAGTCAGGGCAGCAATGGACGCCGCGAATCACCCAGCCCTTCTCATGGTTGATACGATTTCAGGGTTAGGCTCAGCAAATTATGAGCATAGTGCCTGGGGAGTAGACGTTACCGTAAGTGGTTCCCAAAAAGGATTAATGCTGCCACCTGGACTAAGCTTTAATACGATTTCACCGAAAGCTATCTCAGCAAGTAAGACCGCCACACTACCAAAAGCATTTTG
>CANFME010000048.1 GCA_947448305.1 Burkholderiaceae bacterium | reverse complement strand
GCAAGCCAAGTTCGAGTGCGTTGAGTGTGGCTATGAGAATCACGCCGATCTGGTGGGAGCGATCAATATTTTAGAGCGAGGACATCGCTTGTTAGCCTGTGGAGAGTTGGGGCAGTCAGACCACTCTGTGAAGCAGGAACCCGCCGAAGCGACTCAAGCTCTAGCAGCCTGAGCGCAGTAGGAATCCCCGTCCTTTAGGGCGGGGAGGATGTCAATGTTTACAGATTGGACTCCTGGTACAGCTTTGGTTAACATGACTGCTTTATCAATCTTATCTTGGTTTTCTGCTGATCCAGAAAGAGTTACTTCACCTCTCTCCGTAGTGACAGTAATTTTCATCGATTTAATTGTTGAATCCTCTAAGAGTGCCATCTTTACTTTCGCTGTGATGGCACCATCATCAATTTCCTGTCCAGCGGAGTCGGATTTCCTCATCACACTCTGATCTGCTTTTTCTACTGTGTTTGAAATAGCTGAGGAAACATTCTCTGTTGCCTCGTCAATCTTTTTCCCGGCAGATTCTGCAGGACCCGATTTATAGCAGGCTATAAGGCCTGAGACAATCATGATTGAGGCAAAGACTGCCTTAAAACTATGCTCTAGTTCCATAAAATTTCCTTCCTATTTAAATTGAAATTCTGCCAATGGCTAGCAGGATGATGAGGATTATTAAGAGAAGACCTAAGCCACTACTAGGTAAATACCCCCAGTTTCTGCTATGAGGCCAGGTGGGAATAGCTCCAATAACCATCAAAAGTAAAATTACTAAAATTATTGAACCTAACATTTCAGTTTCCTTTTATTTATTGACTAGATTCCAATTTACTTTGAAAGTTTCCCCCTGACTGTTCGGTATCACACATACGACACAATAGAAATTTTTAGTTCGCTATCGAACAAAGTTTATTGATTTAAATGATTAAGATTGAGATAACAGTTACAAAGGATGCTTAATTTTTAAATCACTGGCCCTCTCTCTATATGTAATATTTTCAAGCCTTCAATACGGTGCTTGTGTGGGCGAAGAATTAGATTTAAAAAATACTCCAGCTTCGATCAATTACAATAATTTATGGATAAATCCAGGTCTAATTACATACCATTTTGATCAAACCAAAAATCTTAATGCTCTGAATTACGGTATCGGGATAGAGTACCAATTTTCAAATGTTAGCTCAGTGACAGCTGGTACATTCAGAAATAGTAACTATGAAGCCTCAAGTTATATTGGTATGTATTGGAAACCATTTTTTATTGGACCAATCAAACTTGGAATCGTTGCTGGTGGATTTAATGGATACAGCTCGAATAACAATGGCGGTTGGTTTCCTGCCATCCTTCCAGCTTTGTCCCTTGAGAATAACTGGATTGGATTAAATCTATTAATTATTCCAACGATTCCCAACCATGTAGCGGGTTCCTTTTCATTTCAAATGAAATTCAAAGTTTTAGAATAGTTTTTAGTTAATTAAATCTGAGTAAATTTTAATGTTTTCTTGGTAACAACTACAAGCTTCAGCCTTTAATGCGGTTCGGTCTAAAACTTTCATTTCTCCACGGTGGTATTCTATAATTCCTCTTCTCTTAAAATCAGCTGCTGTCGTTGTAACTCCTACTCGCCTAACACCTAACATTAAAGAAATGAATTCATGAGTCATCTGAAAGGTCGTAGATTGTGCTCTGTCTTCACTCATCAAAAGCCATTTTGCAAGACGGGCAGATATAGAGTGGAAATGTTCACAACCCACGGACAGCCCGAGTTGCTGTATTCGAATCAAAAGATATTTTTTTATCGCAATCTTTAATTCTGCATTCTTTTCAATTTCATTCATAAAATCTTGTGTAGAAATTCGTAATGCCTCACCTGCCCCTTGAATCAATCCATTAAAAGGGTGTACATTGACTCCGAGAACAACCTCAGCGCCTAGCATTCCCTCTCTACCAATCATTCCTATTTCAATTAATGATTTCTCGTCGACATTTTGTGTGATGGAGATAAATCCGTCAATGGGGAAATAAATATACTGAATTGGTTGGTCTACTAAACAAATATCCTGGGATAGAATTAGCTCAATACTTTGGGCATTTAAAAAGATAGCATCTTGAGTCTTTTTCGACAATGAACTGATTAGAATATTTTTATTCATTATTAACTTACCTTTGGGTTGAATTACAAACTTCTAGTAGGGCTGTTATTTTCAATGGATCATTCATTTAACATCCCTTATTGAAGTATGTATTCTTCAATCTATTTAATCTGTTCGTTATCAAACTAAACAGCCATCTTATTCGGTAGTAGTCGGTCATACTCAGCTTTAACAACTGCATAACATTCACAAGTTCGCTTTTCTAAACCCTTTCTGTCCAGAATTGTTATGTGACCGCGTGAGTACTTAATAAAGCCAGCCTTTTGAACCCTTAAAGCAGCTTCAGTCACGCCCTCACGTCGAACCCCGAGCATGTTTGCAATTAATTCTTGCGTCATGATTAGTTCATTACTTGTTAACCTATCTAAGCTTAAAAGTAGCCAACGACAGAACTGCTGATCTAAGGAATGGTGCCGATTACAAACAGCAGTTTGTGACATTTGCGTAATGAGAGCTTGGGTATAACGAAGTAGTAAATGCATGACAGGTCCAGCATTATTGAATTCATTTAATATGAGTCTAGAAGGAATTCGGTAACCGACTCCTGCACTTTGTACTACAGCTCGACTTGATGTTGACTCTCCGCCCATAAAAATGGATATCCCGACGATGCCTTCATTGCCAACAACCGCAATCTCAGCAGCAGATCCATTTTCTAAAGCATACAGAAGAGAAACAATAGCGGATGATGGAAAGTAAACATAATTCATTTTTGTTCCAGATTCATATAGAACCTTACCTAAAGGCAAACTTACTTGTTCAATATATGGTACAAGTATTTCCCACTCTTTGTCAGGAATACAGTGAAAGAGGTAATTTCTATCTTTAAGGACTTGTGTTTCCAATTGAAAACCTAACTAATTTAAATTGAGTTTAGATAATTCAATTTTACTGAATGGTACAAATGTAGTATGTGGGTTACCGCACATAACTACAGGATACGTGAAAAAACCCACCACACTGTAGTGAGTTCCTTTTACTTTACTTTTTACTACTAATTGCTTACCTTTAACTCAAATTACTTAGCTGGAGTTGCAGGGTGAGCAATATTTTTGATAGCCATTTCACTATGCTCATTCGCATGCAAAATGTGGCTGTGAGCTACCGCAGCATGATTGCCAGCTTGTTTAGAGTCGCCTGATTCATGGTGTTTCGCTGCTTCCTTGTGCGCCTTAGCTGCTGCATCACAATGCTCTGCAGCTTTCGTATGCATTTGATGAGGTGTTGTAGAAGTTGCCATTGATGATTTTTGTTCGAGAGCCATATATTTCTCCTAAAAGTTGGAATAGAGAAACCCTATTCGAATGAGTTAAAAATAACTCATAAATTAATATAGGCTTAATCATCATTTTTCTTTGCCTGTTAACGAACTCTTTAAAAAAATTTTCTTTATGTCTGATATCGAACATCAATTTTGATTTAATTTGGTTAGTCTGATGATGTACTCAAGGTTTTTTCGACACCTTCAAAGAGTCGACAATTTATATAGAAAGAATCATATGCGCCTAACTCAAAAAATCACAGCTTTAGCATTCTGCACTATCTTAATTTCGTTTGTTGGTTGCTCAGCAACTAAGACCAACGAAAGTACTGGTCAATATGTTGATGATAGTGTCCTAACGATGAAAGTTAAAACAGCAATCTTTAATGAACCTACTTTGAAGTCAGCTGAAATTAACGTTGAAACGTTCAAAGGCGAAGTTCAACTTAGTGGATTTGTAAGTAGTATTGAGCAAACCAAAAAAGCAGTTGAAGTCATTAAAAACGTTGAAGGTGTTAAATCCGTCAAGAATGATATGCGGGTTAAAGGAAGTACCAACCCTTTATATAAATAAATAGTTACTGAAAACGTACTCATCAAGAGTTTAATTAATTACCAAGGAGTTATAAATGAACAAAGATCAAGTAAAAGGCCAAGTTAAAGAAGTTGTTGGAACATTGAAGGAAGCCACTGGAAAGGTGATAGGAGACAAGTCACTTGAGGCTAAAGGTTTAGCCGAAAAATTAGTTGGCAAAGTTCAAACAGAAGTCGGAAATATTAAATCAGATTTAAAAGATAAACTTTAATTATTTCAAAATCGCCCTGATCAGTATTCATTTCATCAGGGCGATTCATTTGAATTAGGAACTTTTATTTCTTTCATACGAAAGACATCAGACTAATTAAGCTCAAGGTCAAATAATACTTAAGCATCTCTGAAATTACTTGCAACTTCCCGAAAGGCTTCATGCTCGGCAATAAAGGCATCGACTAAAGCAGGATCAAAGTGATTTCCACGTTTAGAAACAATCTCTTCTAATGCCTTTTCGTGAGTCCAGGCTTTCTTATACGGACGTTCACTAACCAAGGCATCATACATATCTGCAAGGGACATAATTCGCGCCTCCAAAGGAATATCTTGACCACTTAAGCCACGAGGATATCCTGATCCGTCCCATTTTTCATGATGTCCACCGGCAATCTTAATTGCAATTTCTACCACCTTTGATCCTGCACCAATATCCATCTTGGCGCTATCCATAACAGATTCGCCAATCAAAGAATGGTTTTTCATGATGGTCCACTCTTCATCGGTTAGTGGCCCCTTCTTTAATAAAATACTATCTGGTATACCTATCTTACCAATGTCATGAAGAGGTGCAGAGTTAAAAAGGGCGTTGATATACTCCTCAGAGATTTGGTCTAAGTAAGTTCCTGAAGATTGAAGGCGTTGAGCTAATAATTTTACGTAATATTGAGTTCGAATAATGTGGTTTCCAGTTTCTCCATCCCTAGCTTTTGCTAAAGAATTTAATGTCTCTAAAAATTGCATCTCTGTTTTTATGGTGTTTTGATTAGCAAGCTGAATCTTCATTAAATAATTTTCTGTAATGAGGTCTTCCTTTTTACTCCACTCCAATGAGGTGACTAAAGCGACGAAAAACATAAATCGTGTCATACCAAAAACCATTAGTGCTATGAAGGTCACAATATTGATTACCCCGCCATCAAAAGCAAAACCAATATCTAAAATAATAATTGAAATAAAACGAAGAAACCATAATAGTGCCGTAATCAAGAAACTGAGGCTCAGAGCTAATGAAAACGGAACTTGACGTAACTTATAAAATTTATAAATAGCTAAGCCAGTAATAAGATTAAAGGCCACGCCAGAAATAGCTACGACTACAGGTTGGAATTTGATATTCGAAGTATGTTCTAGGAGATTTAATAACCCATAAGTAATGATTGCGACAATGAGCGCTTCAACTCCAATTTTTCTAAAAGATATTTTTTTACCTAATAAATATTGACTAGCATAATAAGTGTAAACATATCCAGCAACACTTATGGTATTGGCTAAATCATAGTACAGAAATCGTGGAACAAGACCTTTAAGAGATACTAAGAAAGAAGATAATCCCAATAAAACTAAACCAATGATCCATGAAGTTACGTAGGATTGCTTATCATTTTTAAATTGCGTAAAAAGAATTACTGCTGCACCGAAGCAGAACATTCCGAAAAAAAGGAAGATTGTGTAAATGAAGGTAGTTGTATTCAATTTTTAATATGTGTAACTAACTGGTATTTCAATTAGTATAAATTGAATTCAGATAAAACGTTGCATTTTCTTGAATAACCATTTGATCTGTTTAGAAAAAAACTTTTTTTGGTCTGGTAATTGCTTGAATTGAATCATTTCGCCTATCTCTCTAGTTACCTACAACAGTAATTTGAGTTGACATCTTTTGCAATTTTAGTTGAGTACTTTAATACCTAATTTACCTTCCAATGATAGATGTCAAACTTCATTTATATATTTTGCATGCGCATGCAATTACGATATACTTTTACAAATTCAAATCAATTACTAACAGGAGCATTCAATATGATTAGGTATCTAAAGCGCGGTAAAGATGCGCAAGTGCGTTTAGACGACGATGCTAAGGTTCGTCAAACCGTTGAGGGAATTATTAAAGATGTTGAAGCTCACGGGGACTCTGCTGTGCGTGAATACAGTAAGAAGTTCGACAATTGGGATCCAACCGATTTTCGCTTGAGCCAGGCAGATATTGAAAAAGCACGCAAATCTCTTTCTCCAAGAGAAATTGCTGATATTACTTTTGCCCAAAAACAAGTTCGTAATTTTGCTCAAATCCAAAGAGATTCGATGAAGGACGTCGAAGTTGAAACTTATCCTGGCGTGATTCTTGGTCATAAACATATTCCAGTCAATGCCGTCGGTTGCTATATTCCGGGTGGTAAGTATCCATTACTAGCATCAGCTCATATGAGTGTATTAACTGCCAAAGTGGCAGGTGTAAAACGTGTAATTTCGACTGCTCCACCTTTTGAAGGAGCACCGCACCCAGCAATTGTGACTGCAATGTCCATGGCTGGATCTGATGAAATTTATGTTCTAGGTGGCGTACAAGCGGTAGTTGCCATGGCAGTTGGTACGCAAAGTATTGCACCAGTAGATATGCTAGTTGGTCCAGGTAACATGTTCGTTGCTGAAGCCAAACGCCAGCTGTACGGTCGCGTAGGAATTGATTTGTTTGCCGGCCCGACAGAAACGCTTGTCATTGCAGATGAATCAGTTGATGGTGAGCTGTGCGCAGTTGACCTTTTAGGTCAAGCTGAACATGGGCCAACATCACCTGCTATTTTGTTAACCAATAGTGAAAAACTAGCTAAAGAAACGATCGCTGAAGTTGAACGTCAATTAGCTATTTTGCCGACAGCAAAAATCGCTCAGCAAAGTTGGGCTGATTATGGAGAAGTCATTGTATGTGACACATATGAAGAAATGCTCCAAAAAGCAGATGAATTAGCTTTTGAACACGTACAAGTTATGACCGAAGATCCTGATTACTTCTTGAATAATATGACGAACTTTGGTGCCCTCTTTTTAGGTCCAAGAACGAACGTCAGTTATGGTGACAAAGTGATTGGTACAAATCATACCTTACCGACTAATCGTAATGCACGTTACACCGGTGGATTATGGGTTGGTAAATTTATCAAAACCTGTACCTATCAAAAAGTTTTAACGGATGAGGCCAGTACCATCATGGGTGAATACTGTTCACGCTTGTGCCATATGGAAAATTTTGCAGGTCATGGTGAACAAGCGAATATTCGTGTTCGTAGATATGGTAATCGTCCTGACTTACCTTGGTATCAACCTGTTGCATCTAAAGAAGATTGATCGTTATGCATACGCCCAATTTTAGAGTAGATGGACAGCGTGCCTTAGTAACTGGTGGTAGTCGAGGTATTGGATTTTTTGCTGCAATTGCCTTGGCGCAAGCCGGGGCAAAAGTCACTCTAGCCGCACGTTCTATTGCGACTTTAGAGTCAGCAGCACAAGAATTTAAAAAAGTAGGTTTTGAATGCGAAATCCTCCAGCTCGATGTTACCGATCCTATCGCTGTAGACGAATCATTAGGCGCTCGTGAACCGTTTCAAATTCTGGTCAATAATGCCGGAATGAATCGCCCTAAGCACTTAGTCGATGTTAAAAATGAAGATATTGACGCAGTATTTGATCTCAATATCAAAGCAGCCTTTTATGTCACGCGTAAGGTTACACAACAACTGCTTGCCGCAAAACTACCAGGTTCTATCATTAATATTTCATCTCAAATGGGCTTGGTGGGTAGCCCACGTCGCACCCTTTATTGCGCAAGTAAGCACGCGCTAGAGGGTATGACAAAAGCACTTGCTTGGGAGCTAGGCGCGGCCAATATTCGGGTGAATACAATTTGCCCTACCTTTATCGAGACTGATATGACTGCCCCGATGTTTGAAGATAAAACTTTCCGTTCATGGGTCATTGATAAAATTGCGCTTGGTAGACTAGGTCAACCAGATGAAATTATGGGCTCTATTGTTTTTCTAGCTAGCCCAGCTTCTAGTTTAATTACTGGAAGTGCATTAGTACTAGATGGAGGCTGGACTGCTGCATGAAATCGGCGCCGACAGCACAGGATGTTGCAGTACTTGCAAATGTTTCACAATCTGCTGTTAGCCGCTCCTTTACACCTGGGGCCTCGGTTTCTGAAAAAACTAAGTCGAAGGTACTTCTTGCTGCGAAAAAATTGGGTTACCGCCCCAATGCCATAGCAAGAAGTCTTTCTACTAACCAAAGTCGAATTATCGCTTTGGTAATGAGCTATTTAGAAAATCAATTTTATCCTCTCGTTATTGAGCATCTTAGCCAAGAGCTTCAAAAAGAGGGATATCACGTTTTACTATTTATTGGTCAAACCAATAATTTCGATGCAGATGCAATCTTGATGGATATTTTGCAATATCAAGTGGACGGCATCATCATGGCATCAGCAACCCTATCACCTAATTTAGCAAAAAATTGTGCAGCTGCCGGAGTGCCGGTTGTATTATTCAATCGAATTTCTTCTATGAGCCCAACAAATCTTCCTAGTACAAGTTCGGTAACAACGGATAACTATAAAGGTGGCAGGATGGTTGCGAAAACCCTAATTGAGCGAGGATATCAAAAGATTGGTTTTATTAGTGGACTTGAAAACTCCTCAACCAGTATTCAGCGTGAGAATGGTTTAAGGGATGGTTTAGCCGAGTTTAATCTTGAAATTTCCTTCAGATCAGTAGGTAACTACGATTTCAATCAAGCCAAGGAAGCGACACGAGAACTTTTTAGGACAAGCAATCATCCTGATGCCATCTTTGTTGCAAATGATCATATGGCTATTGCAAGCATGGATGTGATTCGAGAAGAACTACAACTCAGGACTCCAGAGGATATTGGGCTGATTGGTTTTGATAATATTCCACAAGCCAATTGGCAAGGCTATCAGTTGACCACAATAAGCCAAGATGTTAATCAGATGGTGCTTGCAACGGTTAGGGTGTTACTTAGTCAAATCCAAAATAAAATCAAACCCGAACATATTGTGATTCCTTGTCAGATTATTGAGCGAAACACACTACAAAAACCGCTCAACACATCACTCTAAGAATAAGTAGAGTTTTCCTTAAAGGACTTTACTAGTTCAATTAGTCTGCTTTAATATTCAGTTGTCTAATTAACTTATCCCATTTAACGAGATCAAGCTCAACAATATCGGCAAACTGCGCTCTAGTCATTGGCTTGACCTCTAATCCCTGCGCTAAAAGCTTAGTTTGGTTTTCTGGATCTTTGATCGCTTCGTTGATTGCTTTATGAATTTGATCTAAAGTTTTTGGCGGCGTTTTAGCCGGAGCAAATGCACCGTACCAAGGCTCAAAACTAAATCCTTTTAAACCACTCTCATCTAGTGTTGGTATATTCGGCAGCGATGGAGTCCGCACCATACCTGAGGTAGCAATGGCTCTAACTTGTCCAGAATCAATATAGGGTTTGATTGCAGCAATAGTCATAAACATCGCTTGGATTTGACCGCTAATTAAATCTACGATTGCGGGCCCTGATCCCTTATACGGAATATGAGTAGCCCGAAAATGAGCTCTATCTTTCAGCATTTCCATCGCAAGGTGTCCTGCACTTCCCACCCCACCTGATCCATAATTTACTTTATCAGGATTCTTTGTCACGTATGCTAAAAACTCAGCAACTGTTTTTACAGGTAATGAGTTGGTAACTACCAAAACATTGGGAGTAACACCCACGCTAGCTACTGGAGTGATGTCTCGACGCGTATCATAAGGAAGTTTATCGTACAAGGCCGGATTAAACACATAACCCATATGATGAAACATCAGAGTTTTACCATCAGGATTTGAAGTTGCTAACTTGGTAGTTCCAATCGTACCTCCACCACCACCCCTGTTTTCAATCACAACAGAGTCACCGAGCAATTTACTTAAGTCCGGAGCTAATTGTCTTGCAACAATATCAACTGTTCCACTCGAAGCAAATGGTACAACGATGGTCGTAGTTTTACTCCCTTGAGCAAAGCCAAGACTGCTAAACAACACACAAATAATGAAGATAAGTTTTTTATTAAACATCTGCTGTATATCTATCTTTGAATGGGTAATTGATTTCATTTAAAAAAACTATATTTCTGAATTTTTTCATCATCTAACACAACGCCGAGCCCTGGCCCTTTAGGTAAAGCCAAGGAACCACTGGTGATATCTAGCTTGTTATGCACAATATCATCTACCGTTTTTAGAGGTCCCACACATTCAAGGCCAGGCAAGACATCCTCACTAGTCGCTGCAAACATAATTTCTGCAACAGTATTAACACCAAGCCCGAATCCATGTCCAATCACCACTTTCAGTCCGGCAGCACTCGCTGTTTCAAGCATTCTTCTAGCAATAAAAAATCCACCTTGCTTCATCACTTTTAATTTAACGATATCAGCAGCGTCTTTTTTGATGACTGCAATCAAACTAGCATGGTCAATAATCGACTCGTCTGCCATCACTGGGATACCGATTGCTTGACGCACTTTTGCCATACCGTCAAGATCATCAGCGTGAACCGGTTGTTCAAATAGTTGTAAATTAAAAGGCTCAAGTAACTTACCAAGGGCAATTGATTCTTCAACCGTATAACCTGCATTGGCGTCAACTCTGAGTTTCATGTCAGGACCAACTGCTTCACGGATGGCAGCAATTCGGTCTCTATCTGCATAAATATCTGCCCCAACTTTCACTTTGGCAGATTGAAATCCCTTATCAAACCATTTTTTCGCCTCCGTTGCTGCTTCATCGGGTGGCAAGATGCCAATCCATGCATTGAAGAGTAAATTCTCAGTAACATTGCCACCGAGAAAAGTGTAAACAGGGATATTTAGCTTTCTACAAATCAAGTCTGTACAAGCCATTTCCATCGCGGCTTTTGCGTCATAAAATTGATCAACGGCCTGGTTCATTCTTTTTAGTAAATGATGCACATTGAAGGTATCAAATCCCACAATTAAAGGGGCTAATATTTCTTTTAGAACCTTTAACGAATCATCTATCGACTCAGCAGAATAACCTGGTGATGGGTCAATATTGCCTAGGCCAACATTACCACTATCATCAGTGATACGAATGACGGCACTTTTTTGAACAGTCTTAGTGACATAAGCGTTTTTAAATCCGCCACCGACTAAGGGGACTGCAACGCCGAAAACTTCTACTTTAGTAATGATTGATTTCATAGGATTTAATTGAATGGAATGATGGTACTACCTTTTATTTGCGTACGATGCATCAAGCGTCTTGCATTGGGATCAAAGCTATCACGACGGTGTAAAGTGCAGCGATTGTCCCAAAGGATTAAGTCATGTAATTGCCATACTTGCGTGAAAGTAAACTCAGGTTTTGCGGCATGATCCCATAATTCATCTAATAGCTGATTGCTTGCCTCTAAATCCATACCGAGAATATAACTATTTCTGCGACGCCCTAAAAATAAGGTAGGTAGTCCTGATTCAGGATGAACTGTAACCAAAGGATGATGCGCCCCCGGTGCTTCTCTAGGATCCGTTACATCTTTCATCCCCTTACGAATCATGCCAGCACTGTTGTAAGTAGAGTCATGAATCGCCTTGAGGCCCTTGATCTCTTTTTTTAATGCGTCTGGCAATGTTTGATATGCCAAATACATATTGGACCAAGATGTATTACCACCTTCTTCAGGAATCTCTAAAGCATGGAGAAATGATCCTTTCGGAGGTTTCTCAATATAGGTCATATCAGCATGCCATGAGGCTTCCCCATCTCCTAAACCACCAATCGCTTGATCTCCAACCTTGATGTTGGAAATCACATTCATTTCAGGAAAGTCTGCTAAAAAAGGTTTTCCGTATGAGTTAGGACCTGGGGGATCTATCTCACCAAAATTACGCGTTACATCGAGTAACTGAGGATCACTTAACTCTCTCCCTCTAAACCGAAGAACCAGATGATTCTTCCATGCTTCCAAAATTTGAGCCATATCGTCTGGCGCAATGGGCTTGGAAAGATCGATACCAGAAATCTCAGCGCCTAGGGCATCTGCTAATTTTTGAACTTTTATGGTTGTCATGTTTTTGTCTCGTTAAAAAATGTCATTGTTTGCAATGTAAAGTTATTGTTAACTCAATGATTACTAATTAAACAACACCACCAAATAATAAATGAGAAGCCTCATTGATAGCCACCATCATTAAATTGTTTCTTTATACTGAATTTGATATATAAAGTCATTTTAACTGCTTATTTCTGATTCGAGCCTAACTTTCCAAATCATTGCTTAGATCAGTAAAATGAACTTAATGAAACCTTCTTACCCTTAGTGAATCAAGTTATGGCCCAAAACTTTTTGCAATCTAAATTTCCGGAGATGGAAACCACTATATTTAGCGTCATGTCTGCTTTAGCAAAGGAACATCATGCAATTAATTTGGGTCAAGGCTTTCCAGACTTTGCCTGTGACCCAAAGTTATTAGACGGTGTGGAAGCCTCGATGAGAAATGGTGACAATCAATATCCTCCGATGTCTGGTATACCCGAATTAAGAAATAAGATTTCTGAAAAAATTCAAGATCTATATGGCAAGTACTACTCTGCCGATGATGAAATTACCGTCACAGCAGGTGCAACGCAAGCAATCTTAACAGTGGTTTTAGCAACCGTTCGACCCGGTGAAGAGGTGGTGGTGATTGAACCTGTCTACGACTCTTATCTTCCAGCGATCAACTTGGCCGGCGGAAAAGCCATCTCTGTAAAAATGATTCCACAGAGAAATGCAATGGGGGTTGTAGAGAAATATGCACTTCCATGGGACGACTTAGCAAGTGCAATTAATCCTAAAACAAGACTGATTATGATTAACTCGCCACATAATCCAACCGGCATGGTTTGGCAAAGCGAGGATTTAGAACGACTAGCTGAATTAGTGAAGCCAACCAACGCTTTAATTTGTAGCGATGAAGTATACGAACATATGGTTTACGACAACCAACTCCATCAAAGTATTTCTCGTCATCCAGAATTATGTGAAAGAAGTTTTGTGGTTTCAAGTTTTGGCAAGACTTTTCATGTCACGGGCTGGAAAGTTGGCTATGTCGCAGCTCCTAAAGAGTTAATGGCAGAATTTCGTAAAGTGCATCAATTTAATGTTTTTACAGTAAATACTCCCATGCAGTACGGTTTAGCTAGTTATCTAAAATATCCAAATGCATATAAAGAATTACCCACTTTTTATCAACAAAAACGAGACTTTTTTAAAGCTGGTTTAAGTGATACCCACTTTTCATTACTTCCCTCAGATGGCACCTACTTTCAATGTATTGATTACTCACAATTAAAAATTCCTGAAGCAAAATTAGGAGAGGTTGATTTTTGTAAATGGTTAACTACTGAGGTAAAAGTAGCGGCGATTCCAGTATCAGCATTTTACAGTTCAGCCGTAAATTCAAATGTCATTCGATTTTGTTACGCCAAAAAGGACGCCACTTTAATTGCGGCGCTAGATCAATTAAAGAAAATAGCTAGCTAAACTATCTAGATAACTGCGAATAAACCTGCGATTCTTTTTCCTAGAAGTACTTATTCAAATGAATGAAGACCAATCGCATTACCTTCAGTATCCCCAATAATTGCAAGATAACCATTGGGTCCAATACTCCATTTGGGTTTAAATAGTTGTCCGCCGTTTTGTAAAGCGATGGCAGATTGAATAGCACAATCATCACAATTGAAATAAATTAAGGTTCCATCTAAAGATGGTTTACGCATAGGATGCTTCACTAACGCCCCCATCGCACCATTACTAAAAACCGCGTCAGGAAACTGAAATAATTCAAAGCTACCATCAGTCGGCTGTGATACTAAAACGCAATCAAAGACTTGTTCATAAAAAAATTTAGCTCGCTCCATATTCTCAACATAGATTTCAAACCAAGCCAGGTAAATTTTAGTTTCCAAGTTTTTGTAGCTCCGATAATTTACCTTCAGGGCTTACTTCAAACTCTCCCTTTACATGATTTTCTACAGTTCCCTGCTCTAACCAATTAACGGTAGCTTTGTAAAGAAAATGCCTAGCAGATTCAAATTGCATAAAATGTGATGAATGTCTCACCTTGATAAACATTCTTTGTGGACTTTCTAGTGCATGCCAGGCTTCGATACGTTTTTCATAATCATCAAACTCTCCTAGTAACATTAAAGTAGGAGCTTTGATTTTTTTCAAATTTGTTTTCCAGCCGTAATTCATTCGATTCGGTGCGCGCATAATTCCTCGACCATCTCTCCCCCATGAAGCACCAATAGGATCCGCCGCCATTAACTCATTCCACACTGCATTACATACTTCTGGATCTTCAAGTTGATGATCGCCATGTACATGATCTCGCCAACGATTGTTCAAGAGAAAATCTCTGGTTTGTAAGATTGTTGGGGCACCATCTTCTGGGATTTGAGATGGGGGATCTTCAGTATCAAAAAACGGCGCAATGCCATACATGACTAATTTATCCACCCGTTCAGGATGCAGAGCAGCATACCCACCAGCTCTTGGCGTACCAGTAGACCATCCCACGAAAGAGATCTTATCCACTTTACGTAAGTCGCAAATAAAGTTCACCACAGTCTCTAATTCATCCCATTCAGTTCCACTTGAGACCAACTTGTGAGGATACCTTGGGTTTGAATAGTCACTCAGAATATGAGGAATCAATTCACTCTGATGTTCTTTAGCTACATTATTAGGATCATCCATCATTGGACGCGGTGAAGGTGGATAACCAGTATGAGAGAGTACAAATACGTCAAAACCCTGTAATGCTAATGCATTCATAAAACTATAATCTTTGTATTCCAAGTCATAGGCGACTAAACCTGGTGCAAAGCCGCCATGAACCATTAAGACAACCTTCGGTTGAGAATCATTTTGGTGACTTGCTAAAACTTTCTCTCTCACGAATAATCCGACTGGCTGACCCAAGTTAGCTGGCACAGTCGAGAGGTGGGTTACGAACCGATCGGTAGTTAGAATTAAATCTGTTGAGGTGTTTTGTCTCATGTGGTTTCTATGATATAAAGTATGAATAATATTAATTATTCTAATACTTGGAGACAATAATGGGGTTAACTCGGGATATTTCACGACGCCATTTTCTTTTAGGGAGCCTTGGCCTGATTACAAGTCCTCTCATCAAGGCTGACACCTACCCAAATAAACCCATCAAAATGATCGTACCTGTCCCGCCAGGTGGTGGAGCTGACGCTGTAGCTCGAGGGTATGCCCAACAAATGTCAAAATTTTTAGGCAAGCAAATTGTGATTGAAAATCGAGCTGGGGCAGCTGGGATTATTGCCATGGAGGCTTTATCAAAAGCACCTCCAGACGGATACACACTCATTCAAACAAATATTTCAACTATTTCAATTAATCCTTTTATCTACAATAAGCTTCCCTATGATGCTTTTAATGACTTTTCAGCGATTTCTCTCACTTCTTCCGATCCTCTCATTTTGGTCGTTAACTCTAATCTGCAAGTGAGTAATTTAAAAGAGTTGCTGAGTTATGCCAAGAGTAAAAGTTCAGGATTAACTTATGGGTCTCTTGGAAATGGCAGTATTCAACATTTATGTGGTCATGTCTTTGGGATTGAATCTTCCATGAATTTTTTACACGTGGCCTATAAAGGTGCTGCGCCTGTAACAGTAGATCTTATAGGTGGGCAAATTGATATGGCTTTCAGTGGTCCTGGTACGGTTGCCGGTCACATTAAATCAGGTAAATTAGTGCCGATTGCTATTACGGGTAATGAACGCAATCCTTTTTTTCCAGAACTCCCAACCTTAAAAGAGTTAGGCTACAAAAGAATGGGCTTTACCCTGTGGAATGGTTTACTTGCACCTAGTGGTACTCCACAAAGCATTATTCAGACTCTGAGCAATGCCGCTCAAAAAGCAGCTCAAGCAAGTGAACTAGTCCAATCCATGACGCAACAAAATATACAAGCGATTGCAAATTCTCCCGAAGAATTTAGTGCTCTGATAAAACAAGAGCAAGCAAGATATTCCCAAATCGTAAAGGAATCGAATATTCAAGCAAGCTAATTTTTAATTATCTTTTATAAAACTCACCAACTTCAAATTCAAAATATGAAACTTCGGAATTTTCTATTATTAATAGGTGTAGTAATCAGTTCATCTGTATTTGCAATAGAGCCAATAGACTCTTATCCAAGCCGGCCAATAAAGATAGTAGTCCCTTACGGACCTGGAGGTGCGGCTGATCAATTAGCTAGAATCATTAGTGAAAAATTAAGTAACGAACTACGCCAAGCAATCATCATTGAAAATATTGCAGGTGGTGGCACAGTCATCGGCACAGATAAAGTAGCTAAAGCATTACCGGACGGATATACTCTGGTACTTTGTAGTTCAACTAGTTTTGTAAATAATCCGATTTTTAAATCCAACTTACCTTACAAAGTAGACTCTGATTTTGTCGGTGTAGGACTTGTTTCAGCTTCGCCAATGGTATTGGTATCGGCTCCCCAAGCCAAGTTTAATTCTGTTATCGATTTTGTTCGATATGCCAAAGAAAATCCCGGAAAAGTTTCCTATGCTTCTGCTGGTAATGGATCATCTTTACAGTTAGCTGCCGAATTATTCCAAGCTCAAACAGGTATCAAAATGTTACATATTCCATACAAAAGTAACGTTGAGGCAACACAGGCAGTGCTGTCAAATCAAGTTGATATAACCTTTGATATCGCACTTAGCTCAGTCAGCTTAATTAACGCTAGTAAATTAAAGGCTTTAGGTATCACTAATTTGAAGCGCCTCGCCATTTTAGAAAACATTCCAACCGTTGCAGAGTCGGGTGTACCGGGCTTTGAAATAAACGCTTGGTATGGCTTAGCTGCACCTTCAGGTACCGCACCGGAGATAATAAAAAAATTAAATCTTGCTTTGCAAAAGGTGACAAAAGATAAAGATCTTAAAACAAAATTTGACCAACTTGGTATGGAACTACTGAGTGGCAGCTCCGATACAGTCATGGCTTTGACAACAAAAGAACGCCTTAGTTTAATGAACTTAATAAAAACAAGAAATATTCAAATTGACCAGTAAAGAAAATTCATGAAAAAAATTGTATTCATTCTTAGCGCTTTTATTTTTGCTACGCAACTTTCTTTTGCGCAGGAATACCCTAATAACTCAGATAAGCGCTTACTTAATGGTCGCATTAAGACATCAGCACCACCGCCTGGTGGAAAAGGGATGACGATTTTAATTGGTTTAGTGGGGTTGACAACTGTATAAATAAACATATCTTTTTATTGCCTTTCATTATAAAATATCATCATGAAATTAAGTGTTTGGGCAAAAACTAAAGGTGTCTCTTATCGCAGTGCGTGGAATATGTATAAAAGCGATAAGTTACCCGTTCGTTCGGAACAATT
>CANFME010000047.1 GCA_947448305.1 Burkholderiaceae bacterium | reverse complement strand
ACTGTTTTTTTCCTGAAGCGGTAGCTTTAGCCGGTGAAGGAGCAAATATTAATGCCTCTGTCAAAGGCGGCCCGCAACACTACATCCCAATGAGTAATCGTGAGGCAGTACAGTATCGCCTCGATACGATGGATGCGATGGGTATTGATATGCAGATTTTATCCGTCAACGTCTTTTGGTATAACAAATCAAGAGAAATTGCTACAGAGATTTGCCGGATTAATAATGAAAATTTAGCGGCCCTTTGCTTAGCTCATCCAGGTAGATTTGCTGCTTTTGGTTGCATCGCAATGCAATTCCCTGACTTAGCTGTTAAACAACTCGAAGCACTCATGAAAATGCCGGGTATGAAAGGCGTAGCTATTCAGGCCAAAATGTTAGAAAAAGATTATTCTGATCCCATGTTTGAGCCGGTTTTGGCGAAGGCAGAAGAACTCGGTGCAGTATTATTTATGCACCCACAAAGCACGCCTCAATTAGCTAATCGCTTTAAAGGAAATGGTTGGTTATCGAATACGATTGGCAATCCACTTGATACAACGATTGCATTACAGCACTTAATTTTTGATGGTACTTTAGATAAGTTTCCAAATTTAAAAATTCTTGCCCCGCATGGCGGAGGATTCTTAGGATCCTACGCACCTCGGATGGATGTATCTTGCTTTATCTCACCGACGAATTGCGATCCAAAAATTGTTTTGAAGAAAAAGCCAACGGAATATTTGAGGCAGATTTATTTTGACTCTTTAGTCTTTACACCTGAGGGACTTCGCCATTTAGTAGCAGAAGTTGGGTCTAGCCAGGTGATGATTGGTACAGATCAACCAATCCCTTGGAATGATGACCCTATTACACATATTTTAAATACGCCACTCTCGAATAAAGAGAAGGCGCAAATTTTAGGTTTAAATGCGGCGCAATTATTCAAAGTACAAAGTTTTTTCTAAAGAAATAAATACAAATATCCCGAAAAATCTCTGAGAGGTTTTTTCGGGTATTTTTTTAACTAATGATTAAAATAATGTTTTAAAAACTATAAGATATTAAAAGGGGATGTAATGAGTTTTAAAACCGAAATTCGGGCAGGCATGAAAGTCGATTGGGATGTTCCTATTCGCATGGATGATGGCATTGAAGTGCGTGCAGATATTTTCCGTCCCATTGCAGATGGAAAATATCCAGTGATTATCACTTATGGCCCCTACGCCAAATACCTCCATTTTGAACAGCTTTATAAAACCTGCTGGGATCGTATGATTGAAACTTTCCCAGAGGTGGGAGATGGTTCAACTAATCAGTTTCAATCATGGGAAGTTGTTGATCCAGAAAAATGGGTGCCAGATGGCTACATTTGTATACGGGTGGATTCACGTGGTTGTGGCAGATCTCCTGGTTATGTAGAACTGTGGAGTGCACGTGAGGCACAAGATTTTGCAACTTGTATTGACTGGGCTGGAGTTCAAGATTGGTCAAACGGTAAAGTCGGGATTAACGGTATCTCGTATTACGGTATGAATCAGTGGCAGGTCGCCGCATTACAACCTAAGCACTTAGCTGGAATTTGTATTTGGGAAGGTGCTAATGACTTTTACCGTGATTTATCACATCATGGCGGTATTCTTTGCAACTTTATCGAAAACTGGTACGACATGCAGGTGAAGTCTGTTCAGTATGGCTTAGGTAAAAATGGTTACCGTAGTAAATTAACTGGCGATTGGGTTTCTGGTCCTGAGACCTTAACAACAGAAGAACTGGGTGCGAATCGCTTTGATTTTGGTGGACTCACTTTTGAACATGAGTTTGATGATGAGTTTTGGAAAAGCCGCACGCCTGACTATAGCAAAATCAAGGTGCCGTTACTATCAGCTGGCAACTGGGGTGGACAAGGATTGCACACCCGAGGTAACGTGGAAGGCTTCTTGAATGCAGCCTCAGAAGATAAATGGTTAGAAATGCATGGAATTGAGCATTGGACCCATTTTTATACTGATTATGGCCGTAGTTTACAAAAACGCTTTTTTGATTACTTTTTAAAAGGTGTCCAAAATGATTGGCCAAGCCAACCTAAAGTCTTTTTACAAGTAAGACATCCAGGAGAGAAGTTTGTGCCTCGTGCTGAAACTTCTTGGCCACTCGCGAGCACGCAGTGGACCAATATGTATCTTGATGCAAGCAATCAGACTTTACAGACTGGTGCTCCTCAAACCGCATCTCAAGTTTCGTACAGAGGTTTGTCAGAAGGCTTAACCTTTTTGACGCAACCATCTGATCAAGATATGGAAATTACGGGTCAACTTGCTGCGAAATTATTTGTCTCTTCCAGTACGCAAGATGCAGATATGTTCATAATTATGCGTTTGTTTGATGCCAATATGAAGGAAGTGACTTTCCAAGGAGCGCTAGATCCCAATACGCCAGTTGCGCAAGGTTGGTTAAGAGCTTCACACCGTGCCTTGGATTTGGAAAAATCAAAGCCTTATCGTCCATATCACCCACACTTGAAGCGCGAAATGCTAACGCCCGGCGAGATTTATGAGCTAGATATTGAGATTTTGCCAACTTGTATCGTGATTCCGGCAGGATACCGTATTGGTTTAACGGTCCGCGGCAAGGATTATGTCTATCCGGGTGCAACCGGCGCTAAATTGTCTAACATGAAACATCCATTTACTGGAGTTGGTCCCTTTACGCACAATCATCCAAAAGATCGTCCGCCTGAGATTTTTGATGGTCAAGTCACCATACATACTGGTGGTGCGCATCAGTCCTACTTGTTATGCCCGGTAATTCCTAAAAAATAAAGAGAGCCATTCTTCTTTTTAGGTAGTTTGTAGCTAAAACAGATTTGAAATTTGGGAGCAATACCCAAAAATCAAATCTGTTTTGCTTTGCGGATGTACTTGAGTGGATTTGTGAGGTTTTAATCTTTCATTGTTAATATATGAAATGTTAAGATTAGAGCTTCGCAAGCGATTATATGAATTATTGCTCGCCAATAAATCGACTTGTCTTCTTTGAATGACATATGTCTAACCTAGTCAGCAAATCTTGATACTAGTATGCTAAAAACACAAAATCAATCTTCCAATGCAATTTGGCAGATTCACAGTCCTGCTTTAGCGAAGTTAGAGTTGCAAGGTATTCTCAATATTCATGAACTTCAAGCTTTTTGGAGAAACATACGTAACTCCCAAGATGAATGGTTAAAACTTTCCGCACCAGCGCAACATTTAGAGATTGATGCGTCTAAAGTGACTTATCTTGATGGCGCTGGAGTCGCCTTCTTGATTGATTTGCAATACGCTCAAGTAAAAGCCCAAAGAGGTGTAAAAATTACCGGCCTTGCAGAACAGTTTTTGCCATTATTAAAACAATTTGAACCGGTTGAAAAGTTTTTTACAAAAGAGACTGAACCAAGTAATGATGGTTTTATCGTTAGTGTGGGTAAAGCTACGGCCAATATTTTGCAAGACGCAAAGTTATTGATTACCTTTATTGGTCAATTATTAGCCGACTTAGTCTGGGCATTTACAAATCCTGCGAAAGTTCGTTGGCAAGACTTTGTGGTCGCTGCAGTACAGGCAGGTATTGCTGCAATACCTATTATTGCCTTAGTTTCTTTTTTAATTGGGGTGATCTTAGCGTTTCAGTCAGCAGTGGGAATGCGTCAGTTTGGAGCCCAGTCTTTTGTGGCGCCGATCGTCTCATTGGGTATTTTTCGAGAACTAGGACCACTGATCACAGCTATTTTGCTAGCAGGCAGGTCATCTGCCGCCTTTGCTGCTGAAATCGGGACCATGAAAGTCAATAATGAAGTGGATGCTTTAACGACTGCAGGTCTCAATCCTATGCGGTTTTTAGTCATTCCCAGAGTGTTGGCTGGCATATTAGTTGCACCCATTTTGACTATCTTTGCTAATTTAATTAGTGTATTCGCAGTATGTATCACGATGACGATGTATAAAATACCGATGATCGCATCCTACAACGGCCTCCTAAAGACAATTCAGCTGAACGATATTTTTTCTGGGCTATTGAAATCCATTTTATTTGGAATTGTTATTGCAGGGATTGGTTGTCTACGCGGTATGCAAACAGGAACAGGAGCCGCAGCTGTTGGTATTGCCACGACGAGAGCCGTTGTCAGTAGTATCGTAATGATCGTCGTGGTTGACGGTATCTTTGCTTATATTTCTACTAAGACGGGTTTCTGATGAATGTACTAGAAGTCAAAGATCTAACTGTCGGTTATGGGACGAACATACTGTCCAAAAATATTAATTTTCAAGTCAAAGAAGGTGAGATTTTTGTTATTTTAGGCGGGTCGGGTTGTGGTAAATCGAGTTTACTCAAAAACCTTTTTGGACTTTATCAGCCTATTACTGGCGAGATATTAATCGATGGTGTAGATATTACCAAAGCAAGCGGTGAAGAATTACAAGAAATCATGACACACTTTGGGGTAATGTATCAACAGGGTGCCTTATTTGGATCAATGAGCCTCATCGATAATATCAAGTTGATGATGCAAGAGTATTGCACTTTAGATGATGACGCCATTAGTTTGATTGCTAGGTGTAAATTGGACTTAGTCGGTTTATTACCCTATGAGAGTTTTATGCCAAGTGAAATTAGCGGCGGTATGCAAAAAAGGGCTGCAATCGCCAGAGCCATGGCATTAGATCCTAAAATCCTATTTTTGGATGAGCCATCTGCTGGTTTGGACCCTGTTACCTCGGCGGAACTGGATCAAACAATCATCGATTTATCAAGGAATTTAGGTATTACCTTTGTAATCGTGACGCATGAGCTTGCTAGTATTGAAGCCATTGCAGACCATATTATTATGCTGGACAAAGAGTCTCAGAGCATAATTGCCAGAGGTGATCCAAGGCAATTAAAAGTTGAAAGTCGTGACCCTCGGGTGCGAAAATTTTTTAATCGTGAAATGGGTATGAGTTTATGAAAAATCCTAATGCAGCTTATTACCGACTGGGACTTTTTGTATTAGTCGGAGTTTTTCTGGCGGTTGTACTAACTGTGGTTTTTAGCTCTGGAAAGTTATTTAATAAAACCTATGTAGTTGAAACTTATGTTGAAGGATCCGTCACTGGCCTAGATGTAGGAGCATCGGTGCGTTACAGAGGTGTGCGCGTTGGCAAAGTGAAATCGATTCAATTATCAAGCGCTTTATACGAGGTTAAATTAGCGCAATTAAGTCGCCATGATTATGTGGTGGTTCGTATGGAGCTTGAAGAAGAGCAAATCAAAGAAAGTGATATTGAAGATTTAATTGCAAAAGATTTGCGTACTCAAATGAAGAGCCAAGGTTTGACTGGCGTCAATTACATTGAGCTCAATGTCATTAAAGATATTTCAAACTATCCAGTACTAGAATACGAGTGGCGACCTAGTAATCCAGTTATTCCGTCCATACCAACTCAAACAGATATGGTGATTGGCGCAGTTCAGAAAGCAATTAATGCAGTTGATGCCTTGAATTTGGAGGATACCAAACAGCAATTAGAAATTTTAATTAGTAATATGAACCTGTTGATTGCCGGCGACAAGAAAAAGAATCCAGGTTTAATTGCTACTGTTACTGAACTCGATCAATTATTACTGAGCGTGAATAAGTTATCTAATAGTCCAGAGTTGGCCAATGTGATTAAAAATACCGCAGACTCTGCCCTATTGGTACGAAATCGTTTAAGTAGTGGTGATAACGATACGCAAATGACATTGAATCAACTCAAAATCATGGCGGAACAACTTAACGACCTATCCCGCCAATTAAGCAGAAATCCATCGGGTGCCATTTTAGGGCCCGTGCCAGCAAAAATTCAAATACCGTCAAATATTAATTCTGCAGGTGAAACATCTAAATGAAAATAATTAAACTCATATTGTGTTGCACTTTTTTAGTGCTCAGTGCTTGCAGTATCAACAAGCCAACCGATGAAGTAAAGCAATGGCGTTTAATGCCCACCCGCACTGCAGAGGTTAGTGCTACAAAAGCTAACTTCTGGATAACTCAAGGCAATATTTCGGTGGTTTCGCCATTTGATACGAAGTCGTGGGTCTTTATGGTCGACGATGCAAGATTTCAGAAAGATTTTTATAACGAATATATTTCGATACCAGGTGAAATGATCACGAACGCCACTCGTCAGTGGTTAGAGCAGTCTGGAATCTTTCAATTCGTGAACACCAATAACAATAACTTGTTTGCCAATTATGTTTTACAGGGCAACGTGGAGGAATTGTTTATTGATATTCGTAAAGATCCCAAGGTAGTCATACGGATTAATTACTTATTAACGACAAACCTGGACTCTAACAATCCAGTTTTACTCAGAAAAACCTATATAGCTACAGAACTCATTTCTAATCGAGTCGATAGTAAAGATATTTTAAAAGCTCAAGAAATAGCACTTAGTAAAATTTTGACCCAATTAGAGGAAGATTTAGTTGAAGTGGGTAAGAACTTAACAAAAAATCCGATAAAAAAATTAAACCCTAGTACTATGGATAAGAAGAGCTCAAAATAACTTAGGCTCCATCAGATTTCACGTCAAAATGATATGATGTCGTTTAATTTCAATGCAATACTAAAAAAACCATACACCATTCATGATCAAAAAAACTGTTATTTCTGTTAGGTCGACAGCCATTTTGGGTACGGTAACAGTGCTACTCAGTGCTTGTGCTGCCGGCCCAGATTATAAGTCGCCTGCTTTACCTAGTTTTTCTTCCTTAGATGCCAAAGCAACTGCACGTGAATTAACCACAGTTCCTGAAACTGCTGGTGGTTCAGCACAACGGATTGAGCCTAAAATTGCAGTTCCGACGCAGTGGTGGAGTGAGTTCCAATCCGATGCTTTAAATCAGTTAGTTCAAGTCGCTTTAGAAAAAAATCCAAGCTTAGCTGCTGCAGACCGAAGTCTTTTAGCTGCTCAAGAAAATGCCAACGCCCAGTACGGAGCATTATTTCCTACTATCGCTGCAACGGGTAACATTTCTCGTAATTCCTATCCGCCGGCTACTTATGGTCAAACTACGGGTAATAACACTACCTATAACCTATACGGTGCTGGTGTCAATGTGAGTTATCGGCTTGATTTGACGGGTGGAGTTCGTCGTCAAATAGAAAGTGCAAGAGCTCAGGCTGATTACCAAAAGTTTCAATTAGAAGGTGCTTATCTCAGTTTGACCTCTAATGTCGTTGCTACTGCCATTCGTGAGGCGTCTCAACGAGAGCAGTATGAAGCTCTATCAAAAATATTACAGTCACAACAAGATTTTGCTAAGTTAGTCGGCAAACAGTTTGAAATTGGCGCGGTCTCGCAAATTGATGTTAGTTCACAAAATACTTTAGTAGCAAACACCCAAAGTCAATTATTAGGTTTTGAAAAGAATTTAGCGATTACGCAAAACCAGTTAGCTGCTTTAATGGGAGGCTACCCCGGTAGCGTTACGGCAAAACAGTTAGATTTAAAAAGTCTACAGTTACCAAAGCAGATCCCAGATTTAGTGCCGTCTAATTTAGTTGCTCAACGTCCTGATATTCTGGCGGCAGAAGCTTTGGTGAAGTCGACTAATGCACAATTTGGTGTGGCTACAGCCAATTTGTTACCCCAAATCAATTTAACAGCAGGTCTTGGCACCAGTGCCTTGTTGAGCGATATGCTGTTTGGTCCTCAAGCTACTCTTTGGACACTTGGTGCGGGACTCACCCAGCCACTCTTTCAAGGGGGCGCTTTAGTTGCTGCTCGCAGAGCAGCAAAGGCCAATTATGAACAGGCTGCACTGAACTATGAAGCTGTCGTAATTAATGCTTTTACTGAAGTTTCCAATGCGCTCAAAGCTTTAGAAGTTTCGTCCAGAAATTTACAAGCAACCGCTGCAGCAGAAAAAAATGCTGGTATTAACCTGCGTTTAGTGGAGCAGCAATATCGTTTTGGTACAGCTAATTACTTGGCAGTATTAACCTCTCAAACGCAATATCAACAAGCAAAAATTAATTTAATTAATGCTCAAGCTGATCGTTTTGCCTATTCTGCAGCGCTCTATGCTGCCTTAGGTGGTGGTTGGTGGGACCGCTCAGAGCCAGCATCCTTACGTGTTAAGGGGCAAACTGATGCCCAAATTTCTCAAACGCAATTAATGAAGTGAAATGACGATGAATATGACTACTCCAACGACTGACTCTAGTTCAAAAAACTTACCAAAGTCACCAATGCGTAAAAGAATGATCATTATGCTGGTAAGCATTGGTGTTTTGATGGGTCTGATTATTGCCTTTAACGTATTTAAAGGCATCATGATAAAAAAATACATTGCTGGAGCCGGTATTCCCCCTCAGACTGTGAGTACGACTAAAGCAGAGTCTTTAGTTTGGCAACCCCAGTTAACTACCGTTGGTAATGTGAGAGCATTTCGTGGCGTAGAGTTGGGTACCGAGGTAACTGGGCTGGTGAAAGAAGTATTAGTTAAGTCGGGTCAAGAAGTTAAAAAAGGCGATTTACTGATTGAACTTTCACAAGACGCTGACCGTGCGCAATTACAAGCGCTTCAAGCCCAAGCTGAATTAGCGCGAGTGATCAACGAGCGTGATCGTGCTCAGTTGGAAATTAATGCGATTAGTAAAAATGCTTTTGATTCTAGCCAAGCTGATTACAAAGCAAAATTAGCGCAAGTTGCACAACAGACAGCACTCGTTGAGAAGAAAAATTTGCGCGCGCCATTTGCTGGCAAAGTGGGTATTGTTTCAATAAATCCTGGTCAATACATTAATACGGGGGATAAACTCTTTACGATTCAAACAGTTGATCCGGTCTTTATTGATTTTACAATGGCCCAAACTACGTCAGAAAGTATTAAGGTTGGACAAGTTATCAATGTGAAAGCAGAAGGAATTAATAAAAACTTCACTGGTAAGATAACGGCAATTAGCCCTAAGGTGGACCCTAATTCTAGAAATATTCAAATTGAAGCCTTAGTCAGTAACGCTGATAAAAAACTTTTCCCAGGCATGTTTACCAACGTTCAAATTGAATCTGGAGAAAAAGTTAAATACCTCACAATTCCCAATTCTTCTATCGCTTACAACCCTTACGGTTCGATGGTTTTTGTCGTGAAGCGCGCCGAGGCAACTCCAGCAAGCGATACTACGAAAGATAAAGATGCGAAAGATACTGGACCGAAGCTCATTGCTCAACAAGTGTTAGTGACTACTGGTCCATCGCGCGGCGATCAAGTTGCAATCTTAAGTGGTCTTGCCGAGGGGGATGAAATTGTTACTTCAGGACAGTTGAAATTAAATACAGGAACGCCGCTAATCATTAATAACAGCGTTATACCTGCAAATAATATCAACCCAACTCCGCAGGAAAAATAATGCTTTGTTATTTTGCTAAATTGTTGAATTGTAAGAAAAGAGCCATCGTATGAATTTCACCGACGTTTTTATTAAAAAACCAGTAATGGCTTTAGTGGTAACTTTTTTGATTATCTTGTTAGGTTATAAGTCATTTACTAGCTTACCATTTAGTGAATATCCAAGAACTCAGAACTCAACTATTACAATTACGACTGCTTATTACGGTGCAGATCCACAAACGATTGCAGGTTTTATTACTCAGCCCTTAGAGGGCGCCATTGCTCAAGTTCAAGGGATTGATTTTTTATCCTCTACGAGTGTTAATGGCTTATCAACCATTATTGCAACCTTGAAGTTGAACTACGATGCTAATGCCGCTTTAGCAAATATTACGACCAAGATTACCTCTGTTAAAAATCAATTACCACCTCAAGCACAAGCCTCTGTCATGGACATTAAGACAGGGCAATCACTTGCCGCCATGTACATGGGTTTTAATAGTGAAAATTTTGAATCAAACAGCTTAACTGATTATTTACTACGAGTCGTAAAGCCAAAGTTAGATGCTGTGGAAGGCGTACAAAATGCTGAAATCTTGGGTGGTCGTAAATTTGCAATTAGAGCTTGGTTAGATCAAGACAAGATGGCTGGTTTAAATGTGAGTGCCAGTGATGTTTATAAGGCATTAGCAAGCAATAACTATTTGTCTGCTGTTGGTACCACCAAAGGCGATATGGTCAGTATCGATTTAAAAGCGAATACTGACCTGCAAAAGCTGGAGGATTTTAATTCTCTTGTTATCAGAGCTAACGGCACTGATATTGTGCGCCTCAATCAAATTGCGACAGTAATCCTAGGTTCTGAAGATTACAGTATTAATGTGCAGTTTAGTGGTAAACAATCTATTTTTATTGGTATTAACGCCGCACCAACTGCGAATGTTCTCGATGTTGCTAAAAATGTTCGTGCAGTATTTCCAGGCTTAATCAAAGATCTTCCAGAAGGTATTAAGGGTGAAATTGTCTATGATTCCACAAAGTCGATAAATGCATCAATTAAAAAAGTAGAGCACACAATTATTGAAGCTCTCGTAATTGTTACTGTTGTCATTTTCTTATTTATGGGTAGTTTCAGAGCAATCGTCATTCCACTTGTTGCAATGCCTTTGTCTTTAATTGGCACATTTATTGTGATGTCAGCTTTCGGCTATTCCTTAAATCTCTTAACCTTGTTAGCATTCGTGCTCGCGATTGGTTTAGTGGTTGATGATGCGATTATTGTGGTGGAGAACGTTGATCGCCATTTAAAAGAAGGTAAATCACCAATGGAAGCTGCACTCTTGTCGGCGAGAGAGTTAGGCGTCCCTATTTTTGCTATGACAATCGTTTTAGTAGTGGTATTTATTCCGATTGGCTTTCAAAAAGGGATTACTGGGGCGCTATTCTCTGAGTTTGTCTTTACCTTAGCGGGATCCGTAGTGGTTTCTGGTATCGTCGCATTGACTTTGTCGCCTATGATGTGTTCACGGTTACTAAAGCATGACCACAATCCTAGCAAGTTCTTAAGAACGATTGACGGTCTTTTTTCAAAGTTAGAAAATGGCTTTCGGATACGTTTAAGAAGTTTACTAACCACTTGGCAAGTTTTAGTGATTTTAGGTGCGTTGATTCTACTTTCTTTAGGGTATTTATTTTCGACCTCGAAAACTGAATTAGCACCGACTGAAGACCGTGGTTTAATTTATTTGAGTATGACAGGGCCACCCAATGCAACTGTCAACCAAATGCAAACCTACGCCAATCAGTTGTTTGAAATTTCTTCAAAAGAAAAAGAATTTCAGCAAATGTTCCAATTAACGTTTGCAAATAGTGGTTTTGGTGGGGTACTTTTAAAAGATTGGGATGAGCGGTCAAAAGATTCTTTAACTGTTCAAAAAGAACTTCAGGAGAAATTTGCAAGTGTTGCCGGTATTAGGGCACAGGCCTTCCATATGCCAGCTCTTCCAGGAGCAACAGGTGCTCCCTTGCAAATGATTATCAAAACAACAGAACCCTTTGAGAACTTAAATGAAGTCACTCTCAAGGTAGTCGAAAAACTTTATAAAAGTGGGCTGTTCTTCTTCGTTGATAGTGATTTAAAAATTAATAAGCCACAAGATATTTTAGAAGTAGACAAAGATAAAATTGCTGCTTTAGGTATGACCCAACAGGACGTCGCTAATGAATTATCCATTGCAATGTCGGGCGGTTATGTCAATTATTTTGCAGCAGCAGGGAGATCTTATCGGGTGATTCCACAGGTCTTACAGGTGAACCGTTTAAATACAGATCAGATTCTCAATCAAACGATCCGAACTCCTAAGGGTGATTTAATCCAAGTCAGAAGTATCGCCAAAATTGTCCATAAGGTTATTCCATCATCCATTAATCACTTCCAACAGCTCAACTCTGCTCAAATTATTGGTGCATTCACACCAACTGTTTCTGAAGGCGAAGTGATTGATTTTGTGACCAAAGCAATTTACGAGGTAGCTCCAACGGGTTATTCAGTTGATTACTCTGGACCAACCCGCCAATCTGTTCAGGAGTCTGGAGGGTTTGTGGGGATTATGCTCTTTTCTATTGCCATCGTATTCCTAGTACTTGCTGCGCAGTACAACAGTTTCCGTGATCCTATTGTGGTTTTAGTCTCAGTACCAATGGCCATTTTCGGTGCATTAATTTTCATTAATTTAGGCTGGACATCAATTAATATTTATACCAAGGTTGGTCTGGTAACTTTAGTCGGACTCATCAGTAAACACGGTATTTTAATTGTAGACTTTGCTAACCATTTGCAGGCAGAAGGACATTCCAAGCTTGAGGCTATTATCGAAGCAACTAGTATTCGTTTAAGACCGATTTTAATGACAACTGCAGCGATGGTATTTGGTGTCATACCTTTGGTTTTGGCATCGGGAGCTGGAGCTGCCGGTACTAGTTCGATGGGTAAAGTCATCTTTACTGGTCTAGCAATTGGTACATTCTTTACCTTGTTTATAGTACCTGCGATGTATTATTTTATAGCAGCTGACCATCGTGCCCAACCAAAAGATGATACAAATGATGGTAGACCCGATGCCTCAGAAGTTGTTACATCTCATTAATTGCTTTCAAATCGAGTCAAAATATTCTTGCAAACGTTTGAAGAATGTCAACTGTAAAATAGCGAAGTTCAATAAGACATTGAGCTTCGCTTAAAATGTTTGTATGCAATCACAAAAATCAACCAATAAAACATTTAGAGACTTATTAATCTATCGTATCGCCTCCACCACTAGTTATCAAATGATGATGGTAGCGGTAGGGTGGCATATCTTTGAAATTACCAACGATGTGGTATCACTCGGCTTAGTCGGCCTTGCTGAACTTGTACCTTATTTTTTATTTGCTCTTTACGCAGGGCATGCAGTTGACTACTACTCTCGTAAACTGATCGCTTTTTTAGCCTGTCTCTTGCACGTTATCGTTGGTATATTTCTGATGTTTGTTGCAATGGATTATTTACAACCTGCGACCATCCTAATTTATCTTGGGGTTGCATTTTTAGGGGTTGGTAGAGCTCTATTACGACCTTCTTACCAGTCACTGTTTGGTGAGCTAATCCCACGCGAAGAAACGCCTAAATACTCTGCCTACGCATCTTCAGCATTTCAAGCCTGTGTAGTGAGTGGTCCAGCCATTGCTGGTATTTTAATTGGATTAATTGGGCTAGAGTGGACGTATTTTACTTCTGGTGTGATTGCCGTTTTTGGCATGTATGCCATCGTTCTGATTGATGAGAAGAAACATGTCAGTATGGAACATAAAAATCAATTCTTTAAAAGCTTAAAAATTGGCTTAGGTTATGTAAAAAACCACCATTTACTATTAACTACGATGTCGCTGGATATGATGGCTGTCCTTTTTGGCGGCGCAGTATCGATGTTGCCTGCTTTTGTGAAAGAAGTACTCCATGCTGGGCCAGAGGCGTTGGGAATTCTGCGTGCTGCACCAGCAATTGGCTCCATGTTAACGGCGATTTACCTTGCTCGTCATCCGATCTTGAAACATTCAGGGAAATATATGATCGCCGCGGTGGCGGGTTTTGGCGTTTCGATTATAGGATTTAGCCTGAGTGAAACCTTATTATTGAGTGTTATTTTCTTATTCCTAACAGGATTTTTTGATGCTATCTCAGTGGTGGTACGCTCCGCAGTATTTCAGTTAACAACGCCTGATCAAATGCGCGGTCGAGTGAGTGCGATTAATGGGATTTTTGTGGGTTCATCAAATGAGTTAGGTGCTCTAGAGTCTGGAATGGCCGCAAGTCTATTGGGTCTAATTCCTTCGATTGCCTTTGGTGGGGGAGTAACAGTTGTGGTTGCGGCAATAACTTACTTCTTTGCCCCCACCCTTCGAAAAATGGATTTAAAAGATTTAATAGAGCAACAAGCAAACGATCCAAAGCCTTAAATAGTAAAGTAATTAATTAACAAAATATAGGAGATACACTTTTGAGTAATGCCCATTTAAAGAGGGTAATAGTTGTTATTTGCGCTTATTTAAGCGTCTTTACGATAACAATTGGTAATGTCCAAGCAAAAGACAACTATCCAAACCGAACAGTTCGATTTGTGATTCCTCATGCACCAGCTGGCCCAGCTGATTTGGTAGCAAGAGAACTTTCTCATTATTTATCTACTAAATGGGGCGAGTCAGTTATTAACGACAATCGCTCAGGTGCAAATGGCAGTATTGGTGCTGAAATTGTAGCTAAAGCGCCAGCAGATGGTTACACCCTACTTTTAACCTCGATGGGCGTGGTGGCGGTAAATCCAAGTTTAAATAATCTAAAGTTTGATCCTGTAAAAGATTTAACACCTATTGCCCTCGTTGCTAATTCTTCGAATGTGTTGGTTGTATCGCCTAGTCTTGGAGTTAAAAACCTACAAGAATTTATTCAGTTGGTCAAAGCCAATCCTGGGAAGATGAACTTTGGTTCAGCAGGGGTTGGTACTGCCAGCCATTTATCGATGGAATTATTAAATCAAACAGCTGGTTTAAAAATGTTACATGTCCCTTATAAAGGGGCTTCCCCAGCGTTAACAGATTTAATGAGTAATCAGGTTCAGGCATTTATGTCTGGCACTACAGGGGCTCTACCCTATATTCAGTCAGGCAAACTCATTGCCCTAGGTGTTACGAGTGCTGAAAATATTGCCATCTTGCCAAACGTACCACCGATTGCTAAAACTCTAGCAGGTTTTGATCTTGGTAATTGGTATGGTCTTTTTGCGCCAGCTGGAACACCTAAAGAGTTAGTTCAGCAGATTAGCCAAGATGTTCAAGCCATTTTGCAGTCACCAGATGTAAAAAAGAATTTATTTAAATCTGGTTTTGAACCAGTACCTAATCAAACCCCTGAGCAATTTGCCCAATTCGTAAAACGTGAAGTCGATCGTTGGTCCAAAGTTGTTAAATCAAGCAATATTCAAGCAAACTAAATATATTCAAAATGACAATTACCCAAGAACTCGTAAGACAATGCTTAGAAGTTCTACCTTCTAAAATTACAAACCGCGAACTCGAAGCCGCAAAAAACTGCATGATCGATAGTATTGCCTGTGCCTATACTGCCTATCAAGAAAAGCCGATCGAAATTCTTAAATCACTTTATCTTGACGGCGCTGCAGGTCAGGCTGATTGCACTCTAATTGGTTACGGCAAGTCTGGTAGAGCGGCTGATATAGCACTTATTAATGGCACGATGATTAGTTTGCAACTCTTTGACGATAATCAAGCCGAAATGCGCGGCCATCCATCAGGACCTTTACTGCCAGCAGTTATAGCCGCAGCTGAGTTAGCCAACGCGACAATGGAGGAAGCCCTCAAAGCTTTTGTCATTGGTTACGAAGTGGAATGTCGTTTCGGCACCATCTTAAATCCAACGCATTATGAAAATGGCTGGCATGCTACTTGCACACAAGGTAGTTTAGCGGCGGTTGCTGCTGCAGGTTATTTATTAAAGTTAACTCCCGAGCAAATGGCGTATGCCTTTGGTATTAATGCATCCCAAGCAAGTGGCGTACGCCGTAACTTTGGCACGATGACGATGTCGATGCATAGTGGTATTGCAGCAAGCAATGGCCTCAAAGCTGCTCAATTAGCTAAGTTAGGTTTTACGGGAGATCCTGAAATATTTGACGGAAAAATGAGCTTTGGTGATGTCTTTGCTAAAGATTGGAATAACAATTTATTAAAAGATAACTTACCAGAGTGGGGAGCACCATTTTTTATAGTAAAACCCGGACCGACCTTTAAGTTATATCCTTGTGGTCGTCCCCCGCTTTTTGCAGTTGACGGGGTATTACTCTTAAAAGAAAAGTTCGGCGTTAGACTTAGCGATGTGAAAAAAATCGTAGCAGAAGTGAGTTTTCTGTATCCAAGAACTCTGATTCATACGCGTCCTGTGAATGGCTTACAAGCAAAAGCCTCATTGGAGTATTGTATTGCGACAAGCTTAGTCGATGAGCGACCAGTTTTAAATTCTTTTACGGATGAAGCTGTTACAAGAACTGCTGTGAAAGAATTGATAGAGCGGATCGAAGTTGTAGTGCCAGCGCATTTATCAGAAGATATTCCGGCAGTTCGTAAAGCTCCTTTTGATCAACCGGTAACAATCACCATGCATTTACATGATGGCCGAGTCATTAGTGAAACGGTCCCCATCCACAAGGGTTCACCAAAAAATCCAGCGAGTAGCTTAGAGCTACAAAATAAATTTCAAGATTGTTTAGGCTTATATTGTGAGCCTAGTCAAATTCAAGTGATATTAGATGGCATTCATCAACCGCAGTTGAAACTTCGGGACTGGATGAAATTGTTAGAGATCAAAAATAAAGGTTAAGTGATGCTTAAAATATTAGTTGAAGAGGACCGGATTCTGCGCTTAATGCAGGTTCTCTTAGATCCAAGTTGTTCTGCTGAACGAATCGCAGCCTTTGCGGATTTTAATTCTACGGATCAATCTGACTTTCAGGGTTGGTTAGAGCAAACAAGAACTCTTTTACCAAAATTATATCCAGCGCAAATTGTATTGTTTCAAACTGAAGAAGAAATGCGCAGTCATTTGCCGGATACGGATATCTTGATTGTTGAGAGTTCAAATGTGGGGCCAACTGAACTGGCGTTAGCAACGCGCCTAAAGATCGTTCAAAATTTTGGTCAATTACACTTTAACGTTGATGCTAAAGCCTGCGCTGCGCGCGGGATTGAAGTCTTGACGCTAAGAAGAAGAACTAATATTGCGATGGCTGAACATACGATGACTTTACTGTTATCAATGGCAAAGAGAATGCCGCTGATTACTGGACTGGTCACAACCGATCGATTAGCGCAAGCTGGCTATCCCATCCGTTCTTATGACAAGAGACATACTGCGGGCGCCAATTTTGGCCGAATTCCCCAGTTAAAAACGATTTCAGGCATGCGTTTAGGACTTCTTGGTTTGGGTGAAATCGGTTATGAAGTAGCGCCCTTGGCGAATGCTTTTGGGATGCAGGTTTCCTATCACAAGAGATCACGTTTACCTATCTCATTAGAAGAAGGTTTGCGTTTAAAGTACTTGAGTTTGGAAAAGTTATTTGCAGAAAATGACTTTGTAAGTGTTCACATTCCTTTTAACGAAGAAACAACTGGGCTGGTTAATAAAAAGCTTTTAGAGTTGATGCCTAGAGGTTCTTTTTTAATCAATACTTCTCGCGCTCAAATTGTTAACGAAAAAGATTTGATTGAAGTTTTACAAACAAATCATATTGCAGGAGTAGGACTCGATGTCATGCGACAAGAGCCGGCTGCAGAGGATGACCCTTTATTACAATTTCCTCAAGTGTTAGTAACACCACACTTAGGAGGTGCTTCAAGAATGAATGGCTTAAATGATGCGCAGGAGATGTTAGAGCGTATTCAAACCTATTTATCTTAATTAACTCAACGGACGAATTAATACTATGACAGAATTAATTAAAACCTACTTAGATGACATTTCACCAGTAGACTTAAAACTACCAGCACTTGCCTGCGACTCCCATTTTCATATCTTTGGCCCAGCCAATGTTTTCCCGTATATTGAGACGCGTAACTTCACACCAGTGGATGCCACTAAAGACCAACTCTTTGACTTACATCGTCGACTCGGGATTGGTCGAGGAGTGATTGTGCAAACAGCATTTCATGGCTATGATAATTCTGCAACCGCTGACGCCATTGCAGCCAGACCAAGTAAATATTTAGGCGTAGCTTTAGCACCAGCATTAATTAGTACTGAAGAGCTAAAGAAACTTTTTGAGCAAGGTTTTCGAGGTATTCGATTTAACTTTATGGCGCACTTAAAAACTAAAGATTCGATGGAAGATATTCTGGCATTAACGCATCGTCTCGAACCTTTAGGAATGCACTTACAAATTCATTTTGAACCTAGCTTGGTCCATTCATTAAGCAGTGAGT
>CANFME010000046.1 GCA_947448305.1 Burkholderiaceae bacterium | reverse complement strand
GCATCCATAGGAATACGCGCTCTAATGGCCGCCAGCAGGTAATCAAGATTTGGTCCAGAAATAAGGCTCGGAGTACCACCACCAATAAAGATGGAGCGAATCCTTCGGCCCCATACCAGAGGTAATGAATTCTCTAAATCTAAAATCAAAGCTTCAATATATTGTGTCTGCGCATTTGCAAACTGATCTTGGGCAGGCGCATTGTGCGAATTAAAGTCACAGTAAGGACATTTTTTTTCACACCAAGGAAAATGAATATAAAGTGCGAGAGGTGGTAGGGAGGTTAACTGTGTGCCTGTGGACTTGGTCGATGATTTTTTTAACCAGACTACGGGTTGTTCAGGAATGAGGTTCATCTGGCAGACCGATCTATTAGGGCTTGGATAAGCTCTTCAGTCGCTAGGGCACGATGACTCATTATGTTTTTTAATTCGAGAGAAATCTCAGCAGCGGTTTTTTGAAACGGAGGAAGAAAAAAATGACAATCATAGCCAAAGCCCCCCGTTCCTCGCGCATCATCGACGACCTCGCCGCGCCACTGAGCACTGACAAGAATAGGTTCCGGATCATTTGGATTTCTAACCAGTACAAGGGCACAAACATAATGCGCATTTCGGTTTGTCACGCCTTGTAAATTCTGAATTAATAATTGGTTATTTTCTTGATCAGTTGAACCTTCCCCGGCATATCTCGCCGAGTAAATTCCGGGCGCATCATTTAACGCTGTTACACAAATACCAGAGTCATCAGCTAATGCTGGCAATCCACTAGCAAGGCTTGCATGCCTTGCTTTGGTCAGTGCATTTTCGAAAAAAGTGGCAAAAGGCTCCTCCGCCGGAGGAATTTGTAAATCACCCTGGGGAAGAACAGTTAGTCCTAATGGATTTAAAAGTCGAGAAAACTCGGCAACTTTGCCTTGATTATTACTTGCTAAAACTAATTGATCAGACCCTAAAAATTGGGTCAACAATTGCTTGTCTAGTTCTGTTTGCATAAGTTACTTCGTATTGAACGCTTCCTTTTGAATTTCTACTAAACGCCCAATACTGTTTGAGCCTAATTCTAAAAGTTGTAACAGTTCAGCTTGTGAGAACGGATATCCCTCTGCTGTGCCCTGAATTTCAACAATGCCACCCTTACCCGTCATGACGATATTCATGTCCGTGTCGCAGGCTGAATCTTCGGCATAATCTAAATCTGTAACAGGCACACCTTGATAGATGCCAACTGAAATGGCGGCAATATGATCGAGGATAGGATCCTTAGTAATCAGACCTTTTTCAAGTAGTTGATTAACCGCATCCCTCGCCGCAACGAAACCACCAGTAATAGAGGCAGTTCTAGTGCCACCATCAGCTTGAATCACGTCACAGTCAATATGAATCGTTCTTTCACCTAACAGTTTTAAATCAAAGACACTTCTTAGGGATCTACCAATTAAACGTTGGATTTCTTGAGTACGACCAGATTGTTTACCTCTAGCAGCTTCCCGATCATTGCGGGTATGTGTTGATCTTGGCAACATACCGTATTCAGCAGTAACCCAGCCTTCACCCTTACCTTTTTGGTGAGGAGGGACTTTTTCTAGAACACTGGCAGTACATAAAACTTGGGTATCCCCAAACGAAATCAAGACAGAACCTTCAGCATGTTTCGTAAAACCTCGCTGGATTTGCACTTTTCGAAGTTCGTTATTCAGTCTTTTGCTAGGTCTGTTTGATGTTGTCATGGTATTTAATTAATTAAAAGGAGTGATTGTAGTGTGACTGATTGTAGTGTGACTTACACAATTTCTTTGATTTTAATACCTTTGCGCCCGCAACACTTTACAATATTCGAATGATAAATAGCATGACGGGATTTGGGGCTTACCGTCACCCCTTAGTATTAAGAGCCAAAAATCACGGACAAGTTCATCTTGAACTGCGGTCTGTGAATTCACGCTTTTTAGACATTACCTTCAGAATGCCGGATGAGCTTCGCTTTGCTGAGCAGGCCATTAGAGAGATGATTGGTAAAAAACTGAACCGGGGCAAGGTTGAGATCAAGATTTATATTCAAAAAGAGGCTGACTCACCAGGTCAAGAGTCGAATGTTAAATCTCAAGAGCAAAAGCTAAATATCCAACTGATTCAATCTTTAAAAGCAACGGAGTCGTTGATATTAAAAGAATTGCCGCAATCCAACCCTTTGTCGGTCAAAGATGTTTTGCTTTGGCCGGGCGTCATGATCCAAGAAGAATTAGATCAAGATGCCCTATTAGAGGTTGTGCTCTTAGCACTTGATGAGGTCTTGAAACTTTTCATGCAAAGCCGGGCAATTGAAGGAAACGCTTTAAAAAATGTGATTTTAAATAAAGTGGATCAGATGGACGCGATGATTCTAGAGATTGAACCTTTATTACCTAAAATTATTCAAACTTATCAGCAGAAATTAACCGAAAAACTATTGGCGGTATTAAACGGCATCGATCAGCAAGGGCGCAGTTTTAATCACGAAGACTTAGCCGACCGAATCCGTCAAGAAGTTGTCTTATACGGCGTTCGAATTGATGTTGAGGAAGAAATTGCTCGCTTGAAGACCCACTTCAATGCTGTCAGAAATACCTTGGATAAAGGTGGACCAGTCGGAAAAAAATTAGACTTCTTAATGCAAGAGTTGCAACGAGAAAGTAATACGCTGGGTTCAAAATCAGTCCATCAAGAAACGAGCAATGCCTCGATGGAATTAAAATTACTCGTTGAACAAATTCGTGAACAAGTGCAAAACTTGGAATGACCTGGTGAGGAGCGCATAAGATGGTTTACAGTGGCAGCATGATAATGGTCGTAGCACCTTCAGGGGCGGGTAAATCATCCTTAGTTGCGGCTTTGATGGCTAACGATCCTGCGCTGACTTTGTCAATTTCCTTTACCACCAGAAACCCCAGGCCGGGCGAGATAGAGGGTGAGAGTTACTACTTTATTTCTGAGGCAGAGTTTTTGCAGCGTAAAGATAGTGGTGATTTTCTAGAGTGGGCTTCAGTGCATGGTAATTATTACGGAACATCGAAGTCCTGGATTTTAGAGAAAATGCAATTGGGTCAGGATGTCATTCTGGAGATTGATTGGCAAGGTGCTCAACAAATTCAACGTATCGTGCCACAGGCTACTTGGATCTTTATCTTGCCACCATCTATTTCCGTTCTCGAAGATCGTTTACTTAGGCGTGGTCAAGATGATGAAAAAACTATCGAGAAAAGACTAGCTGCTGCCCATGCAGAGTTAAGTCATTTAGATGAGGCTGATTATTTAGTCGTCAATGATGTGTTTGATACCGCACTATTGCAATTAGGCCAAATTGTTTCTGCCAGTAGATTAAGAACGTACCAACAACTCAGTAAGCTCGCTAATTTGGTGAGTGAACTCCAAGGTTAATAAGGTTCTCGTTCAATTTGGCGCTGTTTGGAGTAGAATGTAAGTTATTTCATACCTTACTTTATTTAAAGATGAGGTTCAATTAAGAATTGGGATTTATATCATGGCAAGAATTACTGTTGAAGATTGTTTAAAAAGCATTCCTAATCGTTTTGAATTGGTACTTGCAGCAACCTATCGTGCTCGTCAACTTGCACAAGGTCATACGCCGCGCGTTCAATCTAAAGATAAGCCTACTGTTATCGCCTTGCGTGAAATTGCAGCTGGTATGACAGATAGGGATATGCTCTCTAAAGTACCTCTATAAGGAGTACTCTTGTGGGGACACACCCGTCATCCACTTTGATGAAAGAAACATTGCTTAACGTCCCTGATTCCAGTGGGATTATTGCAGCGATGCTAGAGAAGTCTGGTAGACATTTATTTGGACCGACTTCTGCACCTCTTCAACCTCCCAAACTACAAGTAATTAGCATCGCAGACTTAACTGCGAAATTAAATTATTTGACTACGGCCGAGTTAAAGCTCGTAAAAAAAGCATTTCACTTTTCTGATGAGGCCCATTTAGGTCAGTATCGACAAAGTGGTGAGCCGTATATTACCCATCCTTTAGCGGTAGCCGAACTATGTGCAGAGTGGAAGTTAGATGTTAACTCCATCGTTTCTGCATTACTTCATGATGTGATTGAAGATACGGGTCGAACCCATGCTGAGTTAATTGAAACCTTCGGTCCTAAAGTTGCTGAACTTGTCGACGGCTTAACCAAATTAGATAAACTCGAGTTTCAAAGTCATGCTGAAGCGCAAGCAGAAAGCTTTCGTAAGATGTTTATGGCGATGGCTAAAGATATCCGTGTAATCCTCGTTAAACTCGCGGATAGAACGCATAATATGCGAACCTTGGGGGTAATGTCCCAATCTAAAAGACACCGAATAGCGATTGAAACAAGTGAGATTTATGCGCCCATTGCGCATCGTTTAGGTCTCAACATGATTTACCGAGAACTTGAGGAGTTGAGTTTTCTGAATGCGTGGCCAATGCGCTCTGAGGTACTCAAAAAGGCCGTTAAAAAAGCACGTGGCAACCGTAAAGAAACCGTCAATAAAATTTTGGAAGATGTTCGTAAATGGTTTACTAAATCTGGTCTCGAAATTGATATTTATGGCCGTGAAAAAAGTCTAGCGAGTATTTATCACAAGATGAAATCAAAACATCTCAGTTTTCAAGATGTTTTAGATGTTTATGGGTTTCGAGTGATCGTTGGTACTAACGACGAATGTTACCGCGCCCTAGGTATCTTGCACGCTATGTTTAAGCCCATGCCAGGTAAGTTTAAAGATTACATCGCCATTCCAAAACTCAATGGTTATCAGTCCCTTCATTCGACGATGGTCGGACCGTTTGGGATGCCAATTGAATTTCAAATCCGTACAAAAATTATGAACCAGGTCGCCAATGCAGGTGTTGCAGCGCATTGGGTTTATAAAGACGGTAAAGAAGAGATGTCAGATGTGCAAAAGCGTGCGCATCAATGGCTACAATCATTAATAGATTTAGAAGATGCAAGTAATGATTCTCAAGAGTTTTTAGAGCATGTCAAGATTGATCTCTTCCCAGATTCTGTTTATGTTTTCACACCCAAAGGACATATTAGAGGTTTGCCAAGGGGTGCCACGGCTCTTGATTTTGCATATTCAGTTCACAGTGATTTAGGCAATAATTGCGTAGCAGTCAAAGTGAATGGGAACCAGTTACCTCTTCGTACTGAAATTAAAAATGGCGACATTATTGAAATCATTACAGCTCCTTATTCGCATCCGAATCCGACTTGGTTGACTTTTGTAAGGACTGGACGTGCTAGGGCTGCGATTCGTCACGCATTAAAAACCAAGAGCCTCGGCGAGTCAATTCAATTGGGTGAAAGATTACTCTTACAAAGTTTGCGTCATCAGGAAGTAGACCTAGGTCTTATTTCTGCTTTGATTTGGGAGAAAATTCTCCACTGGACCGGTGCGCGTAATCGTCACGAAATTTTGAGTGATATCGCTCTTGGTAGAAGATCTGCACCCGTGCTGGCAAAGCGGATTGAGTTGTTTGTTGAAGAAGATGCTGGTCATCACCAACAATTACGATTAGACAAGCAAGACTGGGATGAAAAAGAGTTAAGCGCTAAGCCGAACCATCCTGTGCTAGTCGTGGACGGGTCAGAAGGGATGTCTGTGACATACTCTACTTGCTGTCACCCAATACCAGGGGACGCCATTATTGGTTATTTGGGTAAAGGAGAGGGCCTACACATTCATACGGATGATTGTAGTTATTTTAGAAAAGCACTTCGCAAAGACCCAGATAATTGGATTGAAATCAATTGGGCTCCTGAGGTCCATCGGGAGTTTGAAGTACTTCTCAAAGTCGATGTAACGAATCGAAAGGGCGTTTTAGCCAAAGTCGCCAACAGTATCACAGCTGCTGATGCAAACATTAATCACGTCAGCATGGATGATAGCTTTTCAGAGTCTTCAGCTACGATCAAATTTGGTGTACAAATCAAGGATCGCGTCCACTTAGCCCGAGTCATCCGTACCCTAAGACATAACCTAGATGTGGTGCGAGTGGCCAGAACAAAAAGTCACTAGTAGATAATTTCTTCGTAAACCACATCTAGAATTTCTAAAGTCTGCTGACCATCTGGGGTTTCTAAATCGATTTCGTCACCAATGCGTTTTTTGATCATTGCCCGAGCTATCGGTGAAATCCAACTAATTAAACCTTTATCGATATTGATTTCATCGACACCAACAATACGAATGATTTTTTTTTGACCATCTTCAATATTGCAATAAGTAATCGTGGCTCCAAAAAAGATTTGATCAGAACTTTCGCGAGTAGCGGGATCAACAACTTCAGCAAATTCTAGCCGTTTATTTAAAAATCTAATCCTTTTGTCAATTTCCCTAAGACGTTTTTTCCCGTATTGGTAATCCCCATTTTCAGAGCGATCCCCATTACTAGCTGCCCAATGAACAATTTTTACAATTTCAGGTCTTTCTATATTCAGCAAATGAAGTAATTCTTCACGAATTTTTTCGTATCCGAGCGGTGTAATGTAGTTTTTTGTTTCCATCTATGGCATAATAGCAGGCTACGCGGCTGTAGCTCAGCTGGATAGAGTACTTGGCTACGAACCAAGGGGTCGTGGGTTCGATTCCTGCCAGCCGCACCATCAACTTAAAGGGTCTTGCATTACTGCAAGACCCTTTATTCATATGGACCTAGGGAGTTTATTCAGCTTCATATGCTGGTTATTTCGTGAAATAAACTTTAAATATTGAACAATAAATTACCTTTAGATAATCTAAATACTTGAACTGGGCATCGTTAAATCACTGAGTTGGATCAAGGTTCGATAAAATTTAGGTGTAATTTCTAAGCAAACAACTCGATTATCATCATGCCCATCAATGAATGTAATCCAACCTGATTTAAACAGTTCACGTAAATAAGTTCTTACTGTATTTTCTGCGTAGGGTACCGAATTGTAGATTTTTTTTAATGTAATAACTTCATCTTTTGAGGTTAGTAAGATGATATGCATTAGTATTTCAATACTTGAAACTGATGAACTTAGTGGGAAAGTCTGGTGAAAAATCCTGATAGATTCAATAAGATTTTTAGTATGTAAGTTTATATAGTATTGATTAGGCATAGGATATTAATGTTCTTTTATTCATCATATCTGCGAAATCAAAAAATAAATTAAATTTGTATTCAACTTTTGAAGTTATATTTTGGTGGTGAGGACTTTATTCAACTGTAAAGAACAGTTTACGTCTAAGGTTTAATTCTGACAATAACAAGTTCTTGAACTGAAATCCCTGATTTCATTAATAAATCATGTTTCTAAGGGTTTTATTTGATGATCGTAAGAAGCGTTATCAATTTCAGAAATACTCTTGAATTATTAAATAAATATTGTCTAAAAAAATATACTGGTTTTTTTGGTTTATTTAGCCTTAGTATTTGAAGTTAATTAAAACTTACTTTTCTGAATAGCTATTTAAAACAACTAAAAATAATGTGAATGACTTTTTTAGGTCATAATCCAGAGTCTTTTACTGCACACTCGAGTGCTTTAACATTAAGTCGTTCACATCCCAACAATTAAGTAGGCGTAATCCTACAAATAATCAGACCTCTGTAGGACGAGTTCAAGGTAGATTGAAATTTTTGGAACGAAATGTTAAAACCTATGCCTACCCGAAGAACAACAGCCCAAATTAGTGCTCATGTATTGTCCCGTTTAAAAGAAGTCGCAAAGGAAAGAAATCTTCCTTTATATGCCTTATTGGATGAAGTAGTGAATGATTATTTAAAGCATTACTCCAAAAATCAGAAAAGTAAGCCATTTCAAAAAAGTTCAGAAAGTCATCCTTCATATCGTCAGCTATTGGAATTAAAACCTCTAACAGGTAAGAATAAATGGTTTACTACTGGAATTGGGGCGGTAGGCTGGGCTTTATATACCTTGTTGGCTGATTAACCCACCGGCATGAGCTGAGTTTGATTAGGAAGTGGAGATTACCCCCCACTTCCTTTTGCTCACTTAAACATTAGAAACACGATTCAGAAATCAAGCAAGCATGTCAAAGTTAATTGACTTATTTGCCTTAAAGCATCGAAGAGTCTCTAAGAAAGATTTACGCAAAACCTTGAGATTGCTCACTAGATTCTGCTATTTGAGGCGCATTAGAAATAGTTGCTTGCTCCCCAAGTTGTAAATACAAGTTCAATATCTTCACTTGCTTGGTGTATTGTAAAAATTGAGGAACTTGAGAAGCTTGTTCCGTATTTTCAATTGAGTCCAGTGCAGACGGATATAAATTAGCACATAACTCTAACCATAATGACCAAGCTGCTGCCCCTATCTCTCGGTATGCCTCGAACTGTTTCGACGTATGGGGAATCTCCTGAATGAGTTGAGTGACAAAAGTTTTCAACTCCTTCTCACCCTCATCACTTCCATCCATCATTTTTTCAAGATAGTCTGAAAATTCCAAGCGATCTAAATATTGATTTCTGAAGGAAGTGCTTAACTTGCTCTCAATAAAATAATATAACCATTGGATTGATTCATTAAACTCATCTAATTCCCTTGGAGTATTGTTTAATAAGCAAACTAAGATGTTAGCTTCAACAGTTGGATGAGCGTTGATGATTGCAATCTTGCAAAAGTCATAATCTTTTAATTTATCAGGGACAAAGTTCCAAATCTTTGGTTTAGAGCTTTGAATGGCAATCGATTGGTAACTGATAGGAGAAGAGCCACTTTTTACTTGAAGCTGCTTAACGCGACGAATCGCAAGTATGATCAAATCTTGGGTAATTAAATGGTTGGGTATTTCTTCTAATTGAATTCCATTGGCTTTAAACCCATCAAAAACTAGCTCTTTTGTAACCAATGATTTAGGAAGCAAAGCTAAAGTTTGTGGATGCTTCAGATACAAGTTTCTGATCGTACGATGTTTTAAAAGATCATCGATGAGTTCGATGGGTGCCAGCCGTAAGTTCTCTACTTGACGAATAATAAAACGCTTACAGAGATCAAAAGTTTTAAATTCATCTGGAATATGTTTAAATTCAAGAGGATTTTTTTTAATGAAAGTTTTTATCATCCGCTCAGTTAGCAACTCTTTTGGCACAAATTCCAAAAATGGCTTTGGTGTATTCGATTGTTTAATCAATTTATTCACCAAGGATTTAATAATGAAATGTTTAGGTACAAACGCTAGAAGACTTTCATTTAGACTAAGCGCTGTTTTACATAGCTCTAGGGTTTTGAAATCACTAGGGATAAATTGCAAGGCGGCTGGATACTGATCACAAAAATCTTGGTTTAATAACTTTTTTGGGATATATCTAAATTGATGAACATCCAGTTGAAGTGCAAATTCACAAATGATCAATGTTCGAAGAGCCATTGGGATATCTTTTAAAGAAATCGCGTTCGAATTTGCTGTAAGCGCCGCTAGACAGATATCTTCAGTTAATAATTTAGGATCAATTTTATGGAAAATCTCTTCACCACGTATCTGGCATGCATCTTCTATGAAGGTATCAGATTTAACAGAATCCGGCAGCAAATCAAAGGGAATCTTTTGCAAATAAAATCCTGCAACATATACATCCGGCGTCAAATAATTCACAGGAATTTCTTGAATACCAACCCCTTCACTAAGGATAAACAAGACGAGTGCCTGAGCTGATGGCGAGCTGGGTAGAAAATGCTGTGAAATTAGAATATTCAACGCTTCAGCTGGCTGAAGTTCGGGAATAATCTTGGTATTTTCTAAAAAGCCACCACGTTGGGAGGCTAATAATAGATCGTATTCAAGATTTGACCAGTCAATATCAGAATGGCTCATTTTGTGATGATTTGATACGTCATCCATGAGGTAATCTCTAATTCCCCAACCGATATAAGAACATGGATGAAAACTTTGATTGATATAGCGAACCGCTTTTACATAAGTACACTTTTCATCAAACCAAATTAAATCAAAATGATAGTTAGGGAATTGATTCGATAACTCGCTAAGTTCTTGCATGGCGCTGCGACCCTGTATTAGGAACTCAATACGCAATTGGTCCTTTACTTTACAAATATCATGAGGATCAAGACCTAACTCATCAATCATAAAGTTGGTGATAAGACGATGTTGCTTTCCAGGTGAAACAATAAGACGATTAAAAATAGTTATAGACATGTTTACTCCAATGGCTTGCGCCTATTTGAATTAATAAATATTCAACTCATCCAATTGAATGGAATTAGCTGAACAAGATTTGAGTCGGTACTACGATCTAGAAGTATGGATAAATTAAAGAAATGAATTCCGGTGAAGGAATAAATTGCTGACCATCAAAATAAAAATAATGTCGATCTTCCTGAAGAATTTCTGCAAGTCGCTCTAGAAGTAGAATCGACTTTTGTGCAAACAAAACGATCAGGTGCGATAGATCATCTATTTTTTCTCTAACAAAGTGACGAAATTGGTTTTCTAAGCTTGTACGAGAAATAATGGTCTCGATGGTCGAAACGGCTAGATACATTAATAAAAAACTGCTTAACAAATTGACTCCTTTCGATGCTGACTCGATCTTGATGGTTTAAACAAATTCGCATTACAAAATTCCTTAAAGTAATTAAAAAAAATCAATATGCAACAAGAGATCTCCACTGATAAATCGGATTGTTAGGATCAGATGAGAGCCTTGGCGCCTATTTAAGATTGCCCCATGTTTCGAACTGAGTGACTCGTTTCAGTTCGAATAATAATTCTAGGAAACATCACGCTTACATTGAAAACAATTTATTTTTTGTGGGGAATAGATGAGTTTTACTAATGTTGAATATGTTAGATTCTTCAGAGACAGAATAGTCATGCCAGAAAAGATAGCTTATAAAATTTTTTAAAATGTGTTAAAAAATCTTCGCTAAAAATAAAACATTTGTATGAAATTTCTGCCTCCATTTTAAAAAATAGGGAGGAGACTTGAGCATTAATTTCCTTTTAAGATTTATGGAAATTATGAGATTTTCTAAATTGAAAATCAAAAAGAGTGAACTGAAATCTTGCCAGCTGGATAAAGCTTAAATAGGCATGACAGTCGTTGATGAGGGACGAAAAAAATCCCCACTTTTTAGGGCGGGGACGATTTGAGGATGAACTAGAAAATGAGAGTGATTAGTTTGTTTCTTTGATCTTATTATCGATAATGAACTTACCCCAAGTATCCATTTGCTTATCGAGGAAGGGGTTAAATACTTCTGGACCACCAGCAATAATATCAATACCTTGATCGTCTAATTTTTTAGCAATATCTGGGCGCTTTAAAACAGCAACCATCGCGGCGTTCATTTTTTGCACTATATCTTTTGGTGTTTTAGCCGGTGCAATAATACCCCACCAAGCAGGAGCGTCAAAGCCAGGGAAACCACTTTCAGCAATAGTTGGCACGTTTGGTAACTCAGGTGTTCTCTTCGGGCTTGTGACCGCAAGAGGCACGACTCTATTGGAGTCAACATGCGGCTTAATTAAATAGAGGGAGCCCACAGCTAATTGCACGTGACCAGCCAGAGCATCTGCCATCATAGGACCGCCACCACGATAAGGAACATGGGTCCATTCAAATTTTGACTTTTGGGCAAGACTAGCCATGGCTAAATGACCAAGACTACCCGTACCAATAGAGCCGTAATTAGATGGTTTACCTGCTTTGGAGTCATCGACTAATTGTTTAAATGTTGTAATTCCAGATGCTTTGCTAGCAGCAATTAACATTGGGGAAGTACCAATTAAGGTCACATGAGCCAGATCTTTTTTAGTATCGTAGGGGAGTTTTTCTTTTAATGCTTGATTGACACCGTGTGTATCAAAGACTACACCAAAGGTATAACCATCGGCTTCCGCATTACTAACAGCAGTGGTACCGATGACGCCTGAAGCACCACCAATATTTTCAACAATCACATTTTGCTTAAGTTGTTCTTGTAAGGCAGGAGCAATGACACGTGCCACAGCGTCAACAGAACCACCCGGAGGGAAAACGGCGATTAGGCGAACTGATTTTTTGGCAGGCCACTCTTGGGCAAAAGATTGCACGCACAGAATAGAACAGATAAGGCCGATGGTTGCTACAAAAAGCTTCTTTAACATAAGAGCTCCAATTTAGTGAATCAATATTGAATCATTCAAAGACTTAGCAGAAGCCTAATCAGTGATGAAGTATTGTTTCGGGTTGATAAAAAGAAGTAAAACGAAGTGATAACCTTAACATTATTGGCATAGATACTAGCCATAATAAACCTACTAAAAATAGGCCAAGAGCTGATATCGGTTCGATTGCGCCAAATTGCGATCCAGAATAATAAGCTATGGGTCCAAAAATACCACCAAGCAAAGCAGCTAGGATATATTTATTCTTTAACCAAGAAAAGGATGCAGTAAAGGAGCCAGCAAAGGCTGCCCAAAGAATCATCATCCACAAAGGTTGATAGAGGTTTAACGGGTAGGGGTTAAGGTTATTAAATACAACAAACTGATGTTGTAATAAGATGGTGTCAACTAAAAAACCGAGCAGCAGGCAAGACAAAACAAACTGCGCAAGTCCTTTTTTATGTGGGCTCCAAATAAAAATGCAGCTCATATAAAGCAAGCCTGCGATACACGGTACATACCAAATTTCATGTGAAGCGCCGTAAGCACAAGCAAACCAAACGATTTGGAAGCCAACAATACTAAGAATTGTTTTTAACAAAGTAAGCCTTATTCTTTTTGAAAGGATAAAGTAACTTCGCCGAGGTAGATGCCAAATTTACTCATCTGCGCTTTATTAAGCATCACTTTTGAGTCAATTAAATACATCCAGTCATTAAATTGCACTTCAATTTCTTTACCATCAACCGGTAGTAACAAGGTATAGGACCAGTTTAAGGCATTCCCTGCAGATTGCCCAATTGCACTACCTTTTACATCGGCAGCGGATCCAATGAAGGCATTAGGAGCGCTTTGTTTAATAGTCCAAATACGTTTTTGTTTGGTGCCATCAGAATAAAGAAAGGATTCATCTAAAGTACCAGTTTTGACGCCGTCTACTTCTTTCCAATCACACACAATATCCACCGTAAAACGCTTAACAACTTTGCCGCTTCGATCCGTGAAAATGCCGTAGCCTTTGACTTTGCCATTGAAGTAGTCGGATAACTCTAAATTAGGTTTTTCGTTAGCGTATTGCTCAATGGTAGGACCAGCGCAGGAGCTTAATAATAAAGAGAAAACACTAACAAAAAATACTTTTTTTATAAGACCCATTGGAACTTTCATAAACGGCACTCCACAGTTGTAGATCGATTAGACAAGCTTAATTCACTATAACGATTTTATTATGGTTGTGGAAACTTTTCTTTTTTAGTAACGATTTGCCAAAACTTGGTAAAAGAGGGACAAAAAGTTTCAGGATCAGCTAAGAAACGCTCAATTGGATTAATCACCGTGTCGTTCGTTTTGGCTAGTTCACCAAGTAACTGCGCATATTCGGGATTGAACGTATCTTGCACATCAATCCGCATGGTTGAGCGTTTACTAAAAAAAGGTAGGAGTATTTCTTCTAAATCAGCCAATAAAATGACATCACAAAGTTGAGACATTCTATTTAAAACAAATTCCCAGCGTTTTTCTGACCAAGGAAATTTTTCATGAAAGGACAGATGAATAATGCCTAACTGAAATTTTTGGTCAATTCTTGGTTTTAAATGCCAAGGGTGAATCAAGCGAAGTTGATTACTTTTGGTCATTTCGAATTGATTTAAATCAGTGATTACCGAGTACTTTTTTAACAGGGCATCGCTTGGTCTTGAAAGTAAAAGCGGAATTTCTTGCTTAGATTGTGGCTTTAGACTGTTCTTTTTAAACGTTTGATTCGAACGAGCGATAACTTCTAAGGCATCATAAGATTGATCTAGAAGAGAACCCGAGCAATGCCACTCTGGCGGTGCAAATTTCGCGACATTCTCAGCATTAAACAAATAGGGCTTATTGCTAAACGTACTAGCAACCCATTGCCAAGAAAGGTGATTGGAAGCTAAATCACCGTCTAGTAAATAGCCGTACATCCAATCGGCACAGGTCCTCCAATGGATTTTACGGAAATGAATAAGATAACTAGCGAGCCACATTCTGGCATGATTGTGTAGATAACCGTTCTCATACAATTCCCTAATCGCTAGATCGATTGGTGCGAGTCCTGTATTCATTTGCAGGACATCTTCTGGCATGGTTTCTTGATAGATGACATCCTGCAGGGGAGGTCGAATATCTTGCAAAATATCCTCTCCTAAATGTCCCCACACATGATAGTAATATTCACGCCAACCTAACTCTGCATAGAGTTTATGTTGAGGCGTTAAGCCATGTTTTCTTTTTAACTGGTTTACGATATTTGGCATGGTTTCAAAGCCATGGCTAATATATGGGGATAAATGGGTGACAGAACCAGTCAGATAGTTGCGACTAGTTTCGTAAGTTTGGATATTAACTTGATCCAACATTTGCCCAAAGTTTCTTATTTCAGGATTAAATTGCATGGGCTTTTCTTTTGTGAATTAGTAAAAAATTACCAAGGAATGGTTGAGCCATCGTAGCTCAAAAAGATTGACGGCGAAGTCACTGGAACCTGCCCTAAGGCCTGCAACATTTTATGGGCCGCATCCTGTGGAACTTGACCTGTCTTTTCACCACCAAATGGCTGCGAGAGACGACTTTTAACTGTGCCGGGATGCAGCGCTACGACGGTTGTTTCTGGGTGAGTACGACGAATCTCAATCCCTGCTGTTTTGATCAACATATTTAAGGCAGCCTTCGAGGCGCGGTAACTATACCAACCTCCTAGGCGATTGTCCTCGATACTTCCAACTTTAGCTGAGACACATACAAAGAGCGATCTTTTTTTGCTTAATAATCGATGAAAGTGTTTTATCACTAGGGCTGGACCAAATGTATTAATTGCAAAGACTTTTTGTAAATAATCCATGTTGAGATGGTCCAGTTTTTTCTCAGGGACTATTTGCGCTTGATGCAAAATGCCGGTAGCTAAGATGATTAAATCAAAGGGGCCTTTTGATTCAAGATCAGAACTCGCTTTTTGGATCGACTCTTCATTTGAGATATCAATGGAGATCTCGCTATTTCTAGAGATACCCACTACCAGAGTGCAATCGGGATCACCTTGTAGTGCCTCCAATAAAGCACCACCAATTGCACCATTCGAACCAATAACGAGAGCTTTGTAGGCTGTCCCTAAATTCTCTAAGATAGCCATCAAATGACCGTTTTAAGCTTCTAAAACTGAAATTTTCTCAAGTTTGGAGCGCGGATCGCCTTGTATATAACGTGCAATATAAGCTGCACTAGTCTGGCAAGGAATCTTGGCATAAACCGTATGACCTGCACCAGGCGCCACTTTAATCGGTTCTCCATTGAGATTCCATAATTCTTCAATGACGCAATCCGTATTACCATTTGGCTCAATCACTTCAACTTTGTCACCGACCGCAAAGCGATTTTTGACTTCAATCTTGACCCCTTTAACAGGATCAACTTCTAAAACATTACCGACATAAATACTTCTGCCAGAAACAGAAAATCCTTTTAAATAGTTTTGATACTCATTGTCATGGTGACGTTGGTAAAAGCCGTCCGTATAGCCTCGATTGGCAAGGCCTTCTAAATGACCTAATAGAACCGGATTAAATGGTCTACCCGCTGCAGCATCTTCAATGGCAGCACGGTAGGACTGGCAAGTTCTCGCCACGTAGTAAGGAGATTTTGTGCGACCTTCAATTTTGACTGAGTCAATACCCATGGCAGTGAGTTTTTCAATATGCTCAATCGCTCTTAAGTCTTTTGAATTCAGAATGTAAGTACCGTGCATATCTTCTTCAATTGGCATTAAAGCATCGGGACGATTACCTTCTTCTAATAAGTAAATATCACCCGTGGCATCTTCAGATCCTGGATAAATTTTATAATCCCAACGACAAGAATTCGTGCAAGCGCCTTGATTAGGGTCGCGGTGGTTAAAGTACCCTGACAATAAACATCTACCTGAGTAAGCAATACACAGAGCACCATGAACAAAGACTTCTAATTCCATTTCTGGACAGTCTTGACGAACAGCATCGATTTCATCTAAAGATAATTCGCGAGATAGGATGATTCTTGTTACTCCAACTTTATGCCAAAAACGCGCTGCAGCACCATTTACAGTATTAGATTGAACCGATAAATGAACTGGCATATCTGGCCAGTTTTCTCTAACCATCATGATGAGGCCTGGATCTGACATAATCAAAGCATCAGGTTTTAATTCAATGACGGGTGAGATATCTTTAATAAAAGTTCTAACCTTGCCGCCGTGAGGCAAAATATTAGAGACTAGATAAAATTGTTTACCTAATTCGTGTGCATGGTTAATTCCTTCTGCGAGGACATTGATGTCGCCGAAATCGTTATTTCTAACGCGTAAGGAATATCGAGGCTGCCCAGCATAAACGGCGTCAGCGCCGAATTCAAAAGCAGTTTTTAACATGGCAAGACTGCCGGCAGGGGCTAAAAGTTCAGGTTTTTTCATAAACGTGATTTTAAACCTTTTAAGGTAAAAATGCCTACTTAAGTAGCCTAAATCATGAAAAAGTCCATAAAACTCAGCTTAAATCAACAAAAACTCGACCTTCTTTGACCTGGATTGGGTACGATTTCACTGGTTTTGAGGCCGGTTCGCAGGTAACGCGACCGTCCCGAACGTCAAATCTACCTTGATGAAAGGGGCATTCGATATCAAATCCCTCTAAAAATCCATCCGATAAAAGCGCGTTGCCATGCGTACATAAATTGTCAGTGCAATAGATTTCACCATTTACGCTATAAACGGCAAGATTTTTATCAGCTATTTCGACACGGACGACTTCACCTTCAAAAGTATCGTCAAGGGACATTAAATCTGTAAATTGTTCGGACATAAAAGTTTAAAGTTCGTTGATTTTGGATAAGAGCATTTTAGCTTGAGATTTGATTGCAGCTAAATCTTCCGGAGCCATTTTCTTTAAAGTCACGTAGGACATGCCAATTCTAGGATTGCTGGCTAATTGATCTTGATGTCTATCAAAAAAGTCCCAATATAAGGAATTCATCGGACAGGCATTAGCGCCAATTTTTGATTTCCAGTCATAGTGACAAGTTTTACAGTAGTCACTCATTTTATTAATGTACGCAGCACTCGAGACATAAGGTTTCGTTGCTAGTAAACCACCATCAGCAAATTGACTCATTCCTAAAGTATTGGGTAATTCCACCCATTCAAAAGCATCAATATAAATGCCAAGATACCACTCATGAACTTGCTTGGGATGCAGACCCGCTAATAGAGCGAAGTTACCGGTAATCATGAGGCGTTGAATATGATGCGCATAGGCATGTTCGAGTGACTGTTGAATGGTCACAGATAAACATTGCATTTTGGTTTGCCCAGTCCAAAACCATGGGGGTAAGTCTTTGATATTACCTAGATAGTTTTTCTCGTCATAACCCGGCATCTGCGACCAATACACTCCCCGAATATATTCTCGCCAACCTAAAATTTGACGAATAAATCCTTCTACTGAAGTCAGTGGAGCGTGACCTGCTACGTAAGCAGTTTGGGCCCGTTCAATGACTTCAAGTGGATGTAGCATTTTTGTATTCAATGCAAAGGACAAAAAGGAGTGAAATAAGCGCCAGGCGTGCAGGGTCAGTGCATCCTGAAAGTCACCAAAGTACGGCAGACGGTAAGTGATGAAATGATCTAAGTCCTTGAGCGCTTGAGCACGAGTTGTTGGCCAGCGAAAATCTTTTTCTGAAGGATTGCCAAAGGTTTTAATCTGAGCATCTTGAATCTCTTGCCAAATTAAAGATAGATCTTGCGAAGCCCGGTGATCATTCGGTTCGGGTGGTTGGCCTTTATAGGGTTGACAACTGTATAAAAAAACATTTCCTTTTATGATTCAATGTGCTATATTATTTTCATGAAATTAAGCGCTTGGGCAAAAACTAAGGGTATCTCTTATCGCAGTGCATGGAAAATGCATAAGAGCAATAAGTTGCCCGTGCGGT
>CANFME010000045.1 GCA_947448305.1 Burkholderiaceae bacterium | reverse complement strand
CATTTTCCATGCACTGCGATAAGAGATACCCTTAGTTTTTGCCCAAGCGCTTAATTTCATGAAAATAATATAGCACATTGAATCATAAAAGGCAATGTTTTTTTATACAGTTGTCAACCCGCTTAAATCTAGTTTTAGCTAATTTCGTGCAATGGATTATCAGAAGGAGCTCCAAATTGATTGAGTTTTGGATTACCTTTCTTTATTAACCAATATAAAAGAATCAGATTGAGCAGGGGAATCACATTCAAAAGAATCCACCAGCCTGATTTATCGATATCGTGCAATCTACGCACCTCTACAGTTATATGTGGCACCATCAAGACTAATCCAACAATCGCAGCAACATTTTGACCTAAAACATTAGCCGCAAATACTGCCAAAATAGTAAACAGAAAGAACCACCAATACTCCGAGCGACTTGCACGGCCTTCAAATTGTAAATACTTGTTAAAACAGGTTTTAATGGCATCTTGAAATTGCATAGTAGGCCTTTTTAAGAAATGATTGATCCGCGTTATTCAATATACGACTTTTTTCGAGATCTTTGAGTATAAAATTAAATGATTAACTTTTAAGGAATTGATAATGACTTTAGGACTTTGGAGTATTTTTCTCGCAGGAATATTACCTTATTTTGCAACAGCTTTTGCTAAATGGGGTTTTGAAAATTATGACAACAATAACCCAAGACAATGGTTAGCTAATCAAACTGGCTTTAGAGCTCGTGCGAATGCGGCTCAGGCAAATTGTTTTGAATCCTTTCCTTTTTTTGCAGCAGCTATTTTGGTCGCAACCTATACCAAGGCACCTCAAGTAGATATTAATCTGCTCGCGATTACTTATCTCTTAGCCAGAGTGTCTTTCATTGCTTGTTATTTATTGGATAAAGCTACTTTGAGAAGTGTGTGCTGGTCTGTCGGGGTTTTAGCGATTACTGGTTTATTTATTATTTCAGCCTTTGAGTAAGGCAATTGGTAATCGAGTACCAGCGGGATAGATCAAGCATGCTATTCCCCCTTGCGTAGGCAAAGGGGAATTTTTCTAACAATTAGAAATTAACGTTATTACCACCTTTGAGCTGAAGCATTGCACGTGCTTCATCTGGTGTTGCTACTTCAAGATTTAAGGCATGAACGATACCAACAATGCGTTTAACTTGATCGGCATTCGATTTAGAAAGCTGACCTGGACCATCCCATAATGAATCTTCTAAACCCACGCGGACATTGCCACCCATTGCTAAAGACATACTAGCAATCGGCATTTGGCTTCTACCAGCCCCGAGTACTGACCAATAGTATTGGTCACCAAAGAGGCGATCCGCTGTACGTTTCATCATTTGAACGTCTTCTGGATGAGTACCAATACCACCCAAAATACCGAAGACAGATTGAATTAACAATGGTGCTTTAATCAGTCCACGATCTAAGAAGTGAGCTAATGTATAGAGGTGACCGATGTCATAGCACTCAACTTCAAAGCGAGTATTGTTTTCTGCGCAGGATTCTAAGATGTAACGAATATCTTTGAATGTATTTTTAAAAATACGGTCTTCAGAACCTTCAAGATATGGTACTTCCCAATCATATTGGTATTCTCTCTTGCGCTTTAACATTGGATATAAGCCAAAATTCATCGAACCCATATTAAGAGAAGCAACTTCTGGCTTTAATGTCAAGTGCGGTCTTAAGCGTTCTTCAACCGACATCGCAGGGGATCCACCAGAGGTAATATTAATCACCACATTGGAACGTGCTTTGATATTCGGTAAAAATTCCATGAAAGCTTCAACCGTTTGTACTGGTTGACCGGTCACCGGGTGACGTGCGTGCAAGTGCACAATCGATGCGCCAGCTTCAGCTGCTTCAACCGCGGCATCTTCAATTTCCTTAGGTGTTTTTGGTAGGTAAGGTGACATACTTGGCGTATGAATGGCACCCGTTACTGCACACGTAACGATTACTTTATTTTGTGGAGCTGTCATAAGGACTTTCTTTCTTTTTTTAATAAATAATTTTTACGAGAAAAATAATGCTTTCCGAAGCCCGCAAAATGGAGCTTCTCAGAAAATAGCATGTCTCCTCCATCCGCAATTTTCTAATTTAGTAAGTAATTTTATGTAGATAATTAATGATTACTTTTATTGGTTCTATTTTTTAATCAAATGATTAAAAATAAAATAGGTACTTACCCTAGATGAAATGGATTGCAAGTTATTTAAAGATTTTATTGGTGAATCAAAAATATATTTAAAACAAAATTCGATTTATACTTATTTGAAATTTTTAGCTGTAAAACTTTTGAATAATAAAATTCAATTTAACTATAAAAACTCAACTAGGAGATTAGTATGACGCAAAAAGCGACTGCACCCGGCATGAAGGCTGTTCCAGCGAATGATATTCCAAGAAACATGACTAAAGCTGACATTGAAGCAATGGCAAAAGAAGTTTGTAATTGGGGTAAATGGGGTCCTGATGATGAAATTGGTACTCTTAATTACGTTGGTCCTGAGCAATTAATCGAAGCAGCTAAACTCGTTAAAAAAGGCAAGGCAATCTCATTAGGCCTTAATTTCGACATGTTTGGACCACAAACTACAGGTTGGGGTAACCGTTTCAATCCAATCCACACAATGCTAGCTACTGGAACTGATGCCATTGCTGGTAATCAAGATCATATGGGTCTGAGATATGCGGATGATATGGTTTCTATGCCTTTGCAGTGCGGCACACAATGGGACGCATTAGGTCATATTTTTTATGGTGACAAGATGTGGAATGGTTATGACGCTGCTTTAGTTGATTCAACCGGTGCAAAGAAGAACGGCATTGAAAAAACCAGAGATAAGATGATTGGTCGCGGTGTACTTTTAGACGTTGCACGCTTTAAAGGCGGAGATTTCTTAGCTGACGGCTACGGTATTAGTAATCAAGATTTAGATGACTGTGCTAAGGCACAGGGCGTTGAAATCAAGCAGGGTGATTTTGTGATTGTCCGCACTGGCATGATGGAAGAGCGTTTGGCTAGAAAAGACTGGGATTCATATGCTGCTGGAGATGCTCCTGGTTTGCGTTTTGAAACATGTCGCTGGATTCAGGAAAACAAAATTGCTGCAATTTGTTTGGACACTTGGGGTTGTGAAGTTCGTCCGAACGAAGTTCAGGGTGTTAGTCAACCATGGCACTGGATTGTTATTCCTATGATGGGCATGACAATGGGCGAAATCTTTAATTTAAAAGAGTTAGCCGATGATTGTGCACAAGATAAGGTTTATGAATTCTTATTTACTGCACCTCCATTGCCTATTACAGGCGGAGTTGGTTCACCAATCAACCCAGTTGTTTTGAAATAATTGATTAAATGATTACCCACAAGCATTATTGTGGTTTAAGCGATACGTACAAGTTGAACTTTGAAATAATTTTCAATTTAAAATTGAGTTACCTAATAAATTTAATTTGAGCGTATCGTGAAAAAACTTCTTCATATCGGTTGTGGGCCAAAAACCATTTTACAAATTAAGGGATTTGACCCCTCCGATTGGCAAGAAATACGTTTTGATATTGACCCATCTGTAAAACCAGATGTGATTGGAACCTTAACGGATATGTCTGCATTAGAGTCTGACTCTGTCGATGCAGTTTTTTCCTCGCACAATATTGAACATTTGTATCCTCATGAAGTGCCCTTAGCTCTAAAAGAGATTTTTCGAGTTCTAAAGCCCAGTGGTTTTTTACTTTTGACTTGTCCTGATATTCAATCAGTTTCTGAAATGGTGGCGAAAGATCAGTTAACTGAACCGCTTTACAACTCGGCTGCCGGTCCTATTTCTGCAATCGATATTTTGTATGGACACAGAGGTTTTATTGCGCAAGGAAATCATTTTATGGCGCATCGATGTGGTTTCACTTTTAAGGTATTGACGGGTTCAATCATCGCTGAAGGTTTTAAAACCATTATTGGTAGAAGAGATCAAAAGAACTATGCACTTTGGGTTATGGCATTTAAAGCTGAAAACAATGAGATAGATAAAGACGCTCTTGCATTGCAGTACTTTAGTTAACTCAACTCCTCAATCGAAGTAAATTAATCTTCAGGAATAAAAATAATGAACTACGTAGACACAAAACTTTATATCAACGGTCAATGGTGTGATGCTAGCGATGGAAAAACATTAGCTGTAGTTAATCCTGCAACGGGTCTTGAAATCGGCCGTGTTGCCCATGCCACGATTGCAGACTTGGATCGGGCTTTGGCTTCTTCGCAAGCTGGATTTGAATTATGGAAAAAAGTACCTGCTGTAGAACGCGGCAGAATCATGCGTATAGCAGCTAATAACTTACGCGAAAGAGCTACTCAAATTGGTACGCTCATGACACTTGAACAGGGTAAGCCTTTAGCAGAAGCAAAGGGCGAAATTATGATGGCCGCTGAAGTGACTGAATGGTTTGCTGAGGAAGGTCGTCGAGTCTATGGCAGAGTGGTTCCTCCACGTGACTTTAGCGTTAATCAAAGTGTTGTTAAGCAACCTGTTGGACCTGTTGCAGCCTTTACGCCTTGGAATTTCCCAATTAATCAAGTTGTCCGTAAACTCGCAGCGGCTCTTGCTACTGGTTGTTCCATTATTGTTAAAGCTCCGGAAGAAACGCCAGCATCACCGGCTGGTTTAATTCAGGCATTCTTAGACGCGGGTGTTCCAGCCGGCGTCATTAATTTAGTCTACGGTAATCCAGCACAAATTTCTGATTATTTAATCCCACATCCGATTATTCGCAAAATCACCTTTACTGGGTCAACCGCAGTTGGTAAACAATTGGCGGCAATGGCTGGCTTGCATATGAAGCGCGCAACGATGGAGTTAGGTGGACATGCTCCAGTGATTATTGCGCAGGACGCGGATGTTGAATTAGCAGCAAAAGCTATCTCTGGTGCAAAATTCCGTAATGCCGGTCAAGTTTGTATTTCGCCAACTCGTTTTTTGGTTCATCAAGATCTTGAAGCTGCATTTGTTAAAGCCTTAGTTGGCCAGATTAATACGATTAAGGTTGGTGATGGTCTTGCGGACGGGACTTCCATGGGGCCTTTAGCTAATACTAGAAGATTGAATGCAATCACCCAATTTGTTGAAGACGCTGTCCAAACTGGCGCCAAAATCGCAACTGGCGGTCAAAGAATTGGTGATACAGGAAACTTTTTTGCGCCAACGGTTCTCACTAATATTCAACCGCAATCTCGGGTATTTAATGAAGAGCCATTTGGGCCAATTGCTGCTGTAAAAACATTTACGCATTTAGATGATGCAATTATTGAAGCAAATCGTCTTGCATATGGTTTGGCTGGTTATGCCTTTACTTCATCTTTGAAAAATGCACATCAGATTACACAAGACCTCCAAGTTGGCATGGTTTGGGTTAACCAACCCCCAATGGCTTGGCCAGAGATGCACTTTGGTGGCATCAATGATTCTGGATATGGTTCCGAAGGTGGTATTGAAGGTTTGGAAGCTTACTTAAACCTAAAGTCAATCTCTATTAAACAGTAATAGCCTAGGACCTTGAAGTTATTTCTTTAAGGTCCTTTCTTTCTTAGGTTATTAAGTTAAAGATAGCTTGTTAATAAGAAATTGTTTAAAGTATCAAAAAAATCATTACGAGGTGCATTTTGTTAAATCAAGCCAAAAAATTGTTGCAAGCTTTTTTAAGTGGTCTTTCTCTATTGTTAATCTCTAACCCTGCGTTTGCGATGGCGGAAGGTATGGAAGAAGCCATTGCTGACAAAATGGTTTGGTTGATTATTATTGTGATGCCAATTGCATTTATCTATGGATATTGGAAAATTCATATTCTGCCTGAAAAATATGCAGAAAAAGTGCACCATCCTCATCTTAAAACGATTAAGGTTTTGTGTTTTTTATCTATAGTTTTTGGTGGTCTCTTTTGGCCATTGGCTTGGTTACTAGCTTATTCAAAGCCCGTCTTTTATAAGATGGCTTATGGAACAGATAAGTCAGATGAGTACTTTACTAGTCATGCGGTTGAGCATGCTGGTGCGCCGCTTGATTTATCAATGGTAGAAGATGAAATTATGCAATTAGAAGAAAAACTTTCGGGATTGAACCAAAAACGTGACTTAATTAAGCAACTTCGTTCATCCGCTCAATCATTGACTTCAAAGGGTGAAAATCATGCTTGAACTCATTATTGGTGGTTATGCAGCGATTATTTGGTTAGTCTTTATTAAGCTCAAGTTATTACCATGGAATATTAAATCTCAATTAGGTGCAGTAGCAGGAGCGTTGTTTTTAGCTGCAACTATCATTTTTACAGTCAATGTCATTACCCCTGTTTCTGAAGATGTCCGAGTCATCAATATGGTGTCAGAAGTAACCACTAGAGTACCTGGTTTGGTTAAACGCGTTGCTGTAGAGGGTAATGTGATGCTAAAAAAGGGAGATGTCTTGGTTGAAATAGATGACACTCCCTATCGTCTGAAAGTGAATCAATTAAAAGCGCAATTAGCAGATGTTCAAGCCAATGCCAATAATCTCAAGCAAGATTTAGACTCTGCGAAAAGTAGTACGTCAGCTGCTCAAGCACATTTGGATCTAATGAAACTTCGCTTAGAAGAATCAACCAAATTGGCTACAGTAGGTGCCGGTAACCAGTATGATGTTGAGTCTTATCGAACTGAAGTGCAAAAAGCATTAGCAGCATTAAATAGCTCCAAAGCAAATGAAGTGAAGGCAAATTCGAAACTAACTGCTATGGTTGGTGAGGATAATGCCTCAGTAGCTAGTGTCAAAGCGCAATTAGAATCTGCCCAATATGATTTAGATTCTTGTATCGTACGCGCTCCAGCTGATGGTTTTGCGGTCAATGTAGTCGTTCGTCCGGGTAACTATGCTGTGGCAATGCCGCTGAGACCTCTAATGAGCTTCGTTGAAAATGAACAACGAATTATTGCCTTCTTTGATCAAAATGAACTTCGCCTCGTAAAACCAGGTGACAAAGCAGAAATTGCGATGAGAACCATCCCAGGTAAAGTTTTATACGCAAAAGTTGAATCCATTATTTGGGCTAACGGCGGTGGACAATCTGTCCAGTCTGGTGCAATACCCAATGCACCAATGGAACACTTGCATGCGCCGTTGCCACAAAAATACGCAGTACGGTTGAAATTGAATCACGAAGATGCTGAGGATGCACCATATTTAGCAATGGGTGCTCGTGGGGTCGGTGCGGTGTATACGGAACATATCAAACCTTTGCATCTTCTCAGAATGGTCGTTCTTCGATTAGACGCGAAGATCAATTATTTAATTTTCAAATTACCGTAAAGAGAAATAATGAAAAGATTTCTCTTCGTAAGCGCTCAGATGTTGATGTTACTTGGTCTTAATGCCTGTACTTCTACTGCACCTGTGCAAGAAAAGATTGTGGCGGATGCCTTCAATCAAACTTCTTTGCCTGGATTATGGCAATCCACCAATGTACAGGGGGAATTTGACCAACAGGCACTTGGTTTTGATGTTTCTCCTGAGCTAATGGGGTTAATCAAAGAGGCAATTGCCTACAACCCAGATTTAAAAATGGCTGCTGCCAGAATTGATCAATCTAGAGCCGTATTAAAAGCCGTCGGGGGAAGTCTAGTACCAAATATTGGTATTGGCGCTCAAATTGGAACATCTTCTGTTCCAACATCGACAGCCGCCATTTCAGGTGCGGGACTTATTGCCTCCTGGGATCTTGATTTGTGGGGTAGGGTAAGATCAGATCAGAAAGCTTCCGAAGCAAGATTGATGTCTTCTGAGCTAGATGCATATTACGCTCAGCAATCTATTGCTGCACAAGTAGTGAAGTCATGGATTGTTATTTCTGAATTGACTCAACAAGTTCAATTATCTGAGAGTCTTTTGGCAATTACAAATCAACAACTCGAACTCGTGAAGGTGGGGCTAAAAGTAGGACGTAATTCGCAGCAAGATGTTTTGCTCAACGAGTCTATTTTCAGAAATTATCAAAATCAGTTACTAGCTAACCAGCAATCCTTGGGGAATGCCAAGCGGGCTTTGGAAGTTCTTTTGGGTCGCTATCCTGCAACGCAAGTTCAAGCAGCTAAATCATTTCCAAAAATTCTTGGTGAATTACCAGCGGGTATTCCTTCCCAAATTCTATCCAGAAGACCGGATGTCTTAGCTACTGAAGAGCGTTTTAAAGCTTCTTTTCAAGATGTTGAGGCCGCTAAAAGAGCCAAATTACCTAGCATTAAAATAACCGGTGGAATTGGTTATATTGAAAACTCTGCAGTTCAGTTATCCAATGCGATTAGTAATCCAATTTCTTCTCTTACCGCACAATTATTAATGCCTCTTTTTCTAGGGGGACAACTGGATGCGCAAGTTGAAGCGAAAACTGCAGTCCAATCACAAAGTCTTGCTCAATATCAAAAATCAGCTTTAAATGCGCTGTCTGAGGTAGAGGGTGGTTTGGCTAATGATCTGATTCTGAAACAAAGAGAAGCGGCGATGCAAGCTCAATTGCAGGCTTTGCAGACTTCAGTGAAATATGCCCTGATCCAAAAAGAAGTAGGAAAAGGGGACATGTTTCAATATCTTCAACAGCAATTTAATGCTAATAATTCACAATCTGCTTTACTAAGGTTACAAAGTGAATATCTACTCAACCGTGTGTCACTTCATCAGGCTTTGGGTGGTAAGTTTATCTAACTAAGCCTTTTGATGAAGATACAAACTTAGTGTGTATTCAGGGGAGAGTTTTACTTTCCCTCGAATCGGGGTTGTCGATTTTCTGCGTGTGCTTTAATCCCTTCATCGACATCATGACTCCACTCCAATGAGTGTCTTAAAACTTTTGAAAGCTCTGCTGCCTCTGTAAAACCACTCTGCATTCTGGTTCTAATGATGCTTTTAGTACCTTTAATTGCTAATGGACCTTTTTCGTTAATTTGCGTGGCTATTTCCATTACTTTGTTATGAAAATCATGAGTAAGAAAAACGTCTTGCACAATTCCCAAAGCTTTCATTTGTGTAGCATCTAATTCTTTTCCTAGGCAAATGATTTCTAATGCACGTGCAGCACCGACGATGGTCGGAAGTCGGAATGGGGCACCGGCTCCAGGGAATCCACCCCAGCCAGCTTCCGGTAATTGCATCGTGACAGCTTCTGAGGCGTAGCGTAAGTCACAAGCAAGGGTTAGCTCGAAGCCTCCGGCTATTACTTTGCCATTAATAGCAGCTATGACAATTTGGGGAAGAGATTCTAATGCATTAAAAACCTCATTGGCAAAACGCACTAATTGAACAACGGCATCCTTTGACATTTCTGCTCTTAATTTAGGATTCAAAAGCCCAAAAGAAAACACATTCTGACCTTTTCCAGTAATGACTAATATATTCGCCGATTGGTCTTCTTTCATTTGCTCAATAATGAACTGCATTCTTTTTAGAACATCCCAATTAATTCGGTTGAAATCATCTTCTCGATCAATGGTAAGAAGAATAACCCCTTGGTTCCTAGTTAATTGAACCCCCTCGGGGAAGGTGGTTACTCCTTCTGAAATTTTTGAATATTCTGATTGGTTCATGTAGTTGCACCTTTTAAACTAATGATGAATGATTAAAGTTGTTGTTTGGGTGGCCAACTTTTAGTGAAATATTTTTCTAAATAATTACTCATTAAATTAATGATGAGTCCTAGAATACCGACAACAATAAGCACACCATAAACCTGCGATGAGTTGTAATTTCTTTGTCCAGCAATCATGATCCCACCCAATCCATTGCTACCCGTTAACATTTCAGTTAAGAGGGTGATGACGATTGCTAAGGGAATAGTTACTCTAATTCCAATAATGGCATTGGGTATCACTGAGGGAACCACAACTTTGAAAATTAATTGCTTTTGAGATAAATGTAAAGCTTTGCCCATATCCACTAAGCCAGAATGCATGTTATCAATACTTGATACAACATTGAGCAGAATTGGCCATATGGTTGCAAATACAATCACCACAATTTTCATTGAATCGCTATACCCCATGAGAAGAACTGCAATTGGAATGACTACTGGGGGTGGAATTGCCCTAAAGCATTCGAAAGAGTAGGTCGTCCATTCTCTGAATTTACGGTTCACACCGATGATAATTCCTAAAGAAAACCCCAAAATCGTGGACAGAATTAAACCTATACCGAATATCCAAAAGGTTTCTTTTATAGCATATTGAATTTGACCATTTTTCCAAAGTTGCTCGAGAGCCATCATCCAATAACTCGGTGCAGGAAAATGTGGGGATGGACCATTTGACAATAATTGCCAAATCATTAGCAAACTAATGATGGGAAGTAAGCCTAATACAACTCGAAATAGTGACTTTAAATAAATTGGCATCATTGAGCAAGCACCCTCTGATTGAGACGGCTTGAAGATTTTCCAGGTGATAATTGATTAACAATCTTACTCAGTAAATAATTGATAAAAACATTTATCAATGCAATCGTAAATATGTAAGCAAACATATTTGTTGGCTTCATCGCTTGTTGCTCGCGAATAATCGCGTATCCAATACCATTCGGACTACCAATCATTTCTGCGACGACTGCCATAATGATTGACAGGGATAGACTGATACGAAGCCCGACTAAGATTGAGGCCTTGGCACTCGGAATAAAAACTTTATAAATCTTTGCAAAGTTAGTTAAGCGAAGCGAGGCAACTACTTCATAAAGTGATTTAGGAATGTTGACGATGCCACCCATCGTGTTGACAACTACAGGCCATAGTGCGGGCAAAATGATAACAAGTAGTTCCATTTTTAATGAAAAGCCAAATAACAGTAAGCCAATTGGTGCAAAGGCAACACCTGGCCATGGCCTCATTACCTCAATACTTGTAAAGGTATATTTATAAAAAGTCTTTGATAGCCCTAAGGAAAGGCCAAGAAAAATACCGGCAACAGAAGCAATGGTCCAACCAAGCAATGCAGCGAAAAGAGTATGAGCAATTTCTTCCCAATATTGTTTCAGAGATAGTAAATCAAACCATGAAAAGAGGATTGCTGATGGTGCTGGTAAATTATCAAACTTAATCAGAAAGCGAATCAAAATTTCCCACAAAATCAAGAAAAGGAAAATGCCAGCAATTCCTCTAAGTGATAAGGAGGAATTTTTAACAAAAGTCATTAATGTCCCTTGATTGACTCATGAATCAATTTACGATACGCTAAAAATTCAGGTAGTCCTCTTGTCGTGAGTTGATCTCTATTTTGCGACAGGGAGATATCAATGGATTCAAATATCTCGCCAGGTGGACCACGCATGATGGATACCTGATCACCCAAGTAAATGGCTTCTTCGATATCATGCGTAATAAATACAATTGAAATGTTGGTTTGGTCTCTGAGTTTTAATAACTCATCTTGCATGCTGGCTTTTGTCATTGCATCTAGCGCAGCAAAGGGCTCGTCCATTAGTAGCACATTGGGTTTGGTAGCCAGAGCTCGAGCAATCTGGAGGCGTTGCTGCATCCCTCCAGATAATTGCCAAGGGTAATCATTTTCACGACCAGTTAGGTGAACCTGTGAAATAGCTTCTTTTACTCTAGCTGAACATTCCACAGCACTTAAAGTATCTTCTATCGGGAGTGAAATATTTTTTGCAACAGTTCGCCACGGTAACAAAGCATTGGCATAGTCCTGAAATACAAATGCCACACCTTCGGGTGGACTCGTGACCTCTGTATTTTGATATAAAACTTTTCCTGAAGTTTTTTGAGTTAAACCTCCCATCACACGTAAAAGGGAGGTCTTTCCGCACCCCGATGCCCCAACAATCGTGTAGATCTTGCCAGATTCAATCGTGAGATGAATATCTTTTAAAATCGAGCGCTTCTCTTGAGTCTTACCAATCGGTAATTCAAGAAAAAGATTTTCTATTTGATAAATAAACTTCACTACTAACTTAGCGGCTTAATTTTTAAATACAATTTTATTTGCATCAACCGGTAAATTGAGAGTACCCAAGTCACGAAGAGCTTTTACCCATACTTCAATCTGAGATGGTTTGATAGCAGATTCATAATAAGGAAGGGGAATTTTATCTGTAACCGCAGGAGGCAAATTGGTATATTTACCCAAAATGGCTCTTGACTCTGGCCCGTTCTTATCAATAAATTCTTTCGCTTCGTTAATGGATTGAGTCCATTTTGCAACGGTTTCTTTATTATTTTTTGCCCAGGTACCATTTGCAATCCACATGACAAATAATGCAGGATCATCAACAGCCAATAGAGGATCTCCTAGTGTCATAAAGTCTGGTTGGCTAAGAATTTGACCAACGAATGGTTGAAGTAATTCTAAGGCATCTACTTTCGAGCCTTTTAACTGATCGACCATATTGGGGAAGGGGACCTCAACGGCACGAATAGAATTAGGATCAACACCATTTTTTTTCAGCCAAGTTAGGGTAGCCACATGCATAATTGCACCAATGGTTGGCGTAGCTATTGTTTTCCCCGCTAGATCTTTGATGCTATTGATACCGGCATTTTTCTTCACAATGAACTGCATTGACATATGGCTCGATGATTCAACGACTCCACCTGTAATTGCTACTACATCAATACCATTTGCAGCAGCTTTGATTAAATCCGGTGGAGTGGATGCTGCAATATCAAACTGTTTTCCCATTGTTGGTGGGAGTAAAGAAAGATTTTGAATTGGCGTCAAACTAACGTCTAACCCATTTTTCTTAAATATTTCTTTTTCTTTAGCAACCCATGCAGGTAACCATGTTGCTACTGGAACGTAGGCAGCTCTCACAGGAGTTAAATTTTGAGCTGTGACTGTGATGGTGTTAGATATCATCAAACAAGAAAATATACCCAGTGCAGCTGTACGTAATTTCTTAAGCGGGAATATCAATTTACTATTCATTTTTTGTCTCATTATTTTTTATTTTGAAAATATTATGTTCTAACAATATCAGAAATTTTTAGAAATGAACAAATAAATAGGGGTTATCCACTATTAATTTGAGATATCAGGAATAAAAATACCTTAAATTTAAAAACGATGAAATTAGCTATATTAAGATATCAACATAAATAATTAATTAAAAATAAGGAGACCAACAAATGCCATTTGCAACTGTGAATGATACTGAGTTGTATTATGAAATTAAAGGTGAGGGTGAGCCACTTCTTTTAATACCAGGCCTTGGCCTTGATCATAAATACTATCGCTTAGGAGAGCCTTTATTAAGTAGTCATTGTCAAACCATCTTAGTTGATCCAAGAGGAATTGGGCAGTCAAGAAAAGATCAGGTTGAATACACTGCTGAATTATGGGCTGATGATTACGCGGCATTGTTGGATCATTTAAAGATTGAAAAAGCACATGTATTAGGCTCCTCCTTAGGCGGCACAGTGGCTCTTGCAATGGGAGTTCGACATCCTAATAAAGTTGCTTCGCTCATTATCGCAGGAGGTTTTTCTGAATTAACAAGGTCCGTCGAGATGAACTATGCCTTGCGTAAAAAAATGATTCCTAAATTAGGAATGGGTGAAGAAATGGCAGAGTTTATGGGCTTGTGGATTATGACCAGAGAGTTCATCGATAGTGATGAGGGACAACTAGTTCTAGAAGCTAGTAAAAAAAATGTTCAACAAAACCCAGCTGATTTATATATTAAGTTTTTAGATTCCATTCTACGACTCGGCAGAAGAGTGCCTGGAGGAGAGGTTCCTCTTTTAACACAACAAATTAAGGCTATTAAATGTCCTACTTTAGTCATGTGTGCAGACAATGATCACTTTATACCTTCAAGCTTAAGTCATGTCATTGCAGACAATATTGAAGGATCAGAATATGTTGAAATCAAAAATGGTGGTCACATCCCTTTTATTGAAAAACCAACTGAAAGTGCCAGATGTGTTTTAGATTTTATCAACAAGCTAGTTAAATAACTCTTTATTACAAGGTATCAAATGGATTTAAAAATTAACGAATTATCCCAGTATGAGCGATATAAGTTTTTATCGGCTTTGGTAATTCCACGCCCAGTTGCTTTTGTTACAACCAAGAATTCAGAGGGTAAGCATAATGCTGCTCCCTTTAGTTTTTTTAATCTTTTTTCAGAAGATCCTGCTTTAGTCGTATTAGGATTTAGCCATCGTCCTGATGGTAGAAGTAAAGATACGATCAATAACATTCGTGCAAGTGAACAATTTGTTGTGAATATGATTGATAAAAATATTATTGGTGCGATGCATATTGCTTCAGCGGATTTTTTACCCGATGAAAGTGAAATTGATTTTGCTGGTATTCATTTAAGTCCGAGTCAAGTTGTTGATGTAATGAGGATTACCGAATCTCCTGTAAGTTTAGAGTGTAAAGTTTTTGAAATTAAAGATTTATCAGAAAGAAGAGCATTAGTTTTAGGGGAAGTGTTATCGATTCATATAAAGGATCAAATCTTTGATCCAGAAACAAGAAGAGTTATTCCAGAAAACTACTCGCCAATTGCTCGCTTATATGGGAATGAATATGCCTGGTTAGGTAAGAGATATTCAAAGGCCATTCCAACCAGAGATGAGATTCGTGAAAAGGGTCTAAAGGCTGGGGATATTCCAGAGAGTGAGTAAGAAAATTCGGATAGAAGATATCTTTAGTTAATTTTAAAAATGGAGAAATGTAAATGAATCGTGATTCTTTTGAAAAAGGATTAAAAACCCGTCGTGAAGTATTAGGCGCTGAATATGTAGATAACTCAATTAAAAATGCAGATGATTTTAATTTGCCGATGCAAGAGTTAGTCACAGAATATTGTTGGAATGAAATTTGGAATCGCCCAGGCTTGCCACGTCGTGAGAGAAGTATTATTAATTTATCAATCATTACAGCGCTAAATCGTCCTCATGAATTTAAACTCCACGTAAGAGGAGCCATTAACAATGGCCTTACTAAAGAGGATATTCAAGAAGTACTATTACAAACTGCAATTTATTGCGGTGTGCCTGCAGCAATCGATAGTTTTAGATTGGCAAAAGAAGTTTTCAAAGAAATGGATATTTAAAGTCGTTTAGGGTTTTCTAATTGGAAACCCTAAAATTTAAGCTATTTAGATTTTTGCGATATTAAAATTTGTAAGTCGTTTTCCCAAGCTTTAATTTTTTCCTGTGCTTTTTTACGTTGGCTTTGATCTAGTAATTCCGTCGTTTTAGATAGAATTATGCCGCTATGCAAGTCTCTCTTTTTCTCAAATTCTTTTTGCTCAGTAGTACTGCCAAGTTCAATTTCAGTAAAAAGTTGATTTAAAAGTATTTTTACCTGAGGGAGTGTAGGTTGCTCCGAGCTTATCTTTTTAAGAGTACTAATGATTAGCTGTTGCTTGAAAATTCTTGTTTGATACACAATTTGCATATCCAGTAAATACTCTTTAGCAATGTCTTTTAATTGCGCTTTCTGCGATTTACTAAGATCACCGGTAAAAGCTTCTGTTCGCTCAATGATTTTTTCTAAACGTTTACCTAACCGGTCATCAGCACTTCCTTTCAGGTAATCATTTTGAAACTTAGTATTTGACTTGTTAAAAGCATTTTGAAGATGTTGAATTTGTTTTACTTGTAAGGTTAAAGCAAGTTTCGCCAGGTCATCTTGTGTGAGATAGATAGATTCTTTCGATAAGGTTTTTATTTCGTGAACGATTGAAGTTGCCTCTTCTTCACTTAAAGGTCTATCTAGCTTAGCTTTTAATTGACGTAACTTTTGGAGTGCTTTGGGTAGTTCTTCTTGACGGTGTTTTTTTAATAAAGCAGGAATTGCTTGAGCATAAAATTTCTCTTGCTCTTCTGTAAAGTCGATGTAATCATCAAGCCACCACTTTAGAAGAAAGTCAGCTTGGTTATATGCTATTTGGATTGAACTACACGAACTTAATAGGAAAGTTAGGGATAGTGCGAGTGAAATGAAGATGGAGCGAGTTTTAGATATAAGCATGATGAGGTAGTTTTTTTAAATGAGATTGCTTTGAATATCCAAAATCAGTGATTATCTTACTCTAATTCATCTGCAGTTTAAATTGCGCATCAAGGGATTTAGATTATTGTTTGCATTTATTATTAAATAAATAATGTTTTTAATTTACATGATTTAGTTTGTGGTTTTAATATATGAGGTATCAAATCATTTCCTTAGAGGGAGTTCGTAATGTCTACAAGGCGTAATTTTTTAAAACAAAGCGGTGCAATATTTGGTGGTTTAAGTTTTTGTTCCTGTCATTTATTGAGCAGCGTCAATGCTCAAAATTTACCCGTTAAAAGAGCCCCTGTAATCATTGCAGGAAAAAAGATTAAAGCGATTGATGTCCATGCGCACTGTTATTTTCAAGAGGCTATTGATTTAATGGGGCCAGAAGGAAAGTCCGTGTTAGCACCGACGCGTGGTCAAACCAAAAATTTTATTAATGTTGCGGAACGTGTTAATGCAATGCAAGCACAGGGCATTGACATGCAAGTATTGAGTATTAATCCCTATTGGTATAAAAAAGATCGTGACACTGCAGAGGCTATTTGCAAAATCAATAATATTAATATGTCAAAGCTTTGTTCGGAAAACTCTGAGCATTTTGCTGGTTTTGCTTCTATTGCCATGCAATTTCCTGACCTCGCAGTTCAGCAGTTAGAAGAAGCCGTAAAGAAATATCATCTAGTTGGAGCCGCAATTGGTGGGAGTGTGAATGGCGATGATTTTTCAAATCCCCGTTATCATCCTGTCTTTGCTAAAGCACAAGAATTAAATGTGGCCTTATTTATTCATCCACAGAGTACCCCACAACTAGCATCAAGATTTAAGGGTAATGGTTGGCTTTCTAACTTAATTGGTAATCCATTAGATACAACTATCGCATTACAGCATTTAATTTTTGATGGGACTTTAGACAAGTTTCCGAATATTAAAATCATTGCGGCACATGGTGGTGGTTATTTGCCATCTTACGCACCTCGCTCAGATCACAGTTGTTTAGTATCACCAACAATGTGTGACCCAAACATCGTACTGAAGAAAAAACCAACTGAATATTTAAATCAATTGTATTTTGACTCATTGGTTTTTACTTCGGAGGCCTTAAGGCATTTAAAAGCTCAAGTTGGTGCTAGTCAAATTATGATTGGTTCAGATCATCCAATTCCGTGGTCTGAAGAGCCTGTGAATCATATTATGGAAACGCCGGACCTGACGGATGAAGAGCGAATTGGAATTTTAAGTAGTAATGCGGTTAGGGTATTAGGTTTGAAAATTTAATTCTAGGCTTCAACTTATCAACAGCAAAACTAAATATCCTAAAAATTTTCCAGTCATTACTTTGTTAGTGATCTTAGTTTTGCTTTTCGGGAAATAATATTTTATGTAACCACCAAATCGATTTATGGTAGTAATTTATTTCATTGATTCTAATTTTGAACGAGTTCAGTTGGTTCCAAGCGAATCGCATTCGTCTCTGGATTAAGAATTTTTACCTTCCAACCCTGAAAATAAATATCAAATTTACTTAAGTTAGAGCTTATTACTGTAAATGGTGCCTGACCATAAATTGAGCGAGATTGTCCAGCATCTAGATCAAGGGGAAATGATTTGTTTTGACCATCCATTACACAAACAGTTTGACGTTCGCGACTTAATAGGTAAACCATTTCGCCCGATTTACTAGGATTTACTGTGCGATAAATTTCAGGACCCTGTCCTTGATAAGCGCAGGGGATTGGCTCGTTGTTTACTACTACCTTCTTGAGCTCAGGTTCTTCAATCACTGTAGGGCTAGCTAATTCTGCAACCGTATTTTCAATTAAGGGTGTTTCAACAGCTTGATTATTTAGAGGTTGCGTCTGTGACGGTTTTTCAACTAATTGCATTAGATCAATTGTTGTTAAATCATTGGAGAAGATGATTACACCAGCCAGGATTGCAATAGAAGTAAAAATTAAAGTGGGTTTAATTAGAAGATTTTTTTTAGCAGCCGTTGGCTTGACAGTGGTTTTCGTAAAAAGATCAGTGCTGACGGGTAGAGGTAATGGGGTATTTGATTCATCAGCTGTGGAGACTGTCGAATTACTGATTTCTTCAATTTCTTGATTAATTAAATAGTCTGTTTCTTTCAATCCTAATGCATTACCGACTTTTTTAGCGACTTGGATTTTATGAGATGCTGTAAAAAAGATGGCGAACTCATTATTTTCTAATTGGGCAATATGCTCTTTAGATAAACATACCTTTAAACCAAGCTCATTTGTAGTTAAGCCTTGAGCTTCTCTTGCGAGTCTTAAAGTAGATCCATCAACTTCAATAGTTACTAATTGTTTATTCATGTTCTAATTCTAGAGAATTTTTATGACACAAAAGCGACGACTT